>JAKITE010000088.1 GCA_021648225.1 Paracoccaceae bacterium | reverse complement strand
GGGCATTTGTGCTGATGGCCTCGGCTGAAACCGATACTTTGCTGGTGTTTCGGGTGTCGGTTGGTGGCCAGCTAAATCTGGTTGATTCGATGATAGATGTTTCCGAAACCCGGTTTTCACGGGTTTCGGTGCTGGAACCGTTTGAAAAAGACGGGCGGCAATTTTTACTGGCGGCAGGGTCGGATGACGGAATAACCCTGTTCGAGGTCGATTACCGTGGCCGGTTGAAATTTCTGGAAGTTGTTGCCGATGGATTTGATACCACGCTTGACAATATTTCGGATATCGAAGTCACAGAGATCAATGGCGAATATTATGTTTTTGTCAGCTCGCCAACCGAAAGCGGCTTTACCCAGTTTTTGCTGAACCTTGATTTTGGCGCGACTTTTCGCGGCGGTCCGATTCAGGATACCATTACCGGCACATCGGGTGATGACACGATTTTTGGCCATGGCATGAATGATATTCTGGACGGGGGCGCGGGCGATGATCGCCTGATTGACGGGCGTGGCCGTGATATTTTAACCGGCGGCACCGGTGCGGATGTGTTCGAATTCATTGCCGATGGGCTCCGCGACTGGATTACCGATTTTGAGATCGGTGTCGATCGGCTGGATTTTTCTGATTACGGCAGGCTTTACAGCTTTCGGGATCTGGATATCAGAGCCCGCCCCGATGGTGCGGTTATTCGTATCGGAGAAGAGATTTTGTCGATCAGATCTTATGACGGCCAGCCGATTAATGTTTCCGAATGGTCCCAGGATGACTTTATTTTCGGATAGTTGGCCAAGGTTGGGCTTGTTCTGGCGGCTTTGTCGTCTTACATCATACGAATGAAAAATCCGCTTAAACTATTTTCCCCGGGTGCCAGTGTTTCGGTGCTTCGGCTTTCGGGCGCAATCGGCGGCGGGCGTTCGGCAATGAATGACGCCGGCCTTGCTGATTTGATCGAAAAGGCTTTTACCAAAGGCAAGCCCAAGGCCGTGGCTTTGGCAATCAATTGCCCGGGTGGCTCTCCGGCGCAATCGGCCTTGATTACTGCGCGCATTCGCCGTCTGGCTGATGAAAAATCCATTCCGGTTTATGCATTTTGCGAAGATGTCGCCGCATCGGGGGGCTATTGGCTGGCCACTGCTGCGGATGAAATCTATGTGGATGATAATTCGATCATGGGGTCTATCGGGGTGATTTCAGCCTCGTTCGGGTTTCATGAATTTATGCAAAAACAAGGGGTTGAGCGGCGGGTGCATACCGCAGGCATCGATAAATCCATGCTGGACCCGTTTCGCCCCGAACGGGCCGAAGACATTGTGCGGCTGAAAGATTTGCAAAAACAGATCCATGATAATTTTATCGCACAGGTGGTGATGCGGCGCGGCGAAAAACTAAAGGGTGAAAACCTGTTTACCGGCGAGGTCTGGATCGGCCAGAAATCGGTTGATAACGGCCTGACTGACGGGGTCGCCCATCTGGTGCCGAAAATGAAAGCGCTTTTTGGCGACAAGGTAAAATTCCGCAGCTTTGGCGCAAAAAAATCCTTCATGAGCAAAATCACCGGATCGGTGCTTACCCAGCTAGAGGACCGTGCCCTATGGGCGCGGTTTGGTCTGTAAATGCTGGCCAAGATTGCGGTAATATTTATTATTTTCATGATGGTGCTTGGTATGTTCGGAAAATTTACTTTGCCGAAAATCAGCCGTAAAAATGCAAAAAAATGCAAAAAATGCGGGGCGTATCTGATTGGTAAATCCCCTTGTGCTTGCCAGAAAAACGGTACCTGATTTATGGAATTTGTGCTTGTTGCTGTTGGTCTTGTAATTTTGGTTCTGGCAGGGGATTCGCTGGTTAAAGGCGCGGTTTCGCTTAGCCTGAAACTGGGCGTTCCGGCGTTGATTGTCAGCGTTACCATTGTCGGTTTTGGCACCTCGGCCCCTGAAATGCTGATCGCCATTCAATCGGCATTAAAAGGCGCGCCGGGCATTGCGCTGGGCAATGTTGTTGGCTCCAACACGGCTAATGTCTTGCTGGTTCTGGGGGTTCCGGCGCTGATTTATGCTATGGATACCGGCGGGTCCGATACGCGGCGGATTTATCTGATGATGATGGGTGTGTCGGTTATTTTCGTGGCACTTGCCTTTATGGGGCCGTTTTATATCTGGCACGGGCTGGTTTTGTTGGCATTATTGGCGGTGATGCTGGGGGATAATCTGTATTGCGCCTTGCGAAGCCGCAATAACGGCAACGGCATTGATGCGGATGTTTTGGCTGACATCGAAGACGCAGACCCCCATATGGCCACATGGAAAATGGCGGCTTATATTATTGCCGGTATCATCGGCCTGCCAATTGGCGCGCAACTGATGATCGACGGCGCGGTGGTGATTGCCGACCGGTTTGGCCTTAGCGAAGAGGTCATCGGCCTGACCCTGGTTGCCATTGGCACGTCGCTGCCGGAACTGGCAACAACGGTGATGGCTGCAATTCGCCGGCAGGCGGCGGTGGCGCTGGGCAATGTCATTGGTTCCAACATGTTTAATCTGCTGGCAATAATGGGCGTAGCCAGTTTCTTTGGCCCTATTCCTGTTGCAACCGAATTCCTGACCTTCCATTTTTGGGTAATGTTAGGGTCTTCGGCTTTGGTCGGTTTGTTTGTATTTACCCGCCTGTCGATTACACGCATATGGGGAATTGCCTTTCTGGCGCTTTATGTGGTTTATATTGTTCAACTTTTGCATAGGTAAACCATGGCAGGCGCGGCACTAATCACCGGAGGGGCAAAACGGCTGGGTCGGGCAATGGCCCTGCGGCTGGCGAAACGCGGGCTGGATGTTGCAATTCATTATGACAGCAGCGCGGATGCCGCCGAACAAACCGCCGCTGATGCGCGGGATTTTGGCGTTAATGCCATCACGATACAGGCGGATTTGCTGGATAACACCGCCACCGAAGCACTGGTTGGCCGTGCGCGCGATATGCTGGAAAAACCGTTGACGGTTTTGATCAATAATGCCTCCATTTTTGAACATGACCGCATTGAAACCGCCAGCCAGACAAGCTGGGATCGCCATATCGGGTCCAACCTGCGGGCACCGTTTTTTCTGACACAGGCTTTTGCCGCGCAGGCCCCCAAGGCCGAAACAGACGCAAATAACGAGCCGCGCGCGCTGGCCAATGTGATCAACATGGTGGATCAACGGGTGCGAAAGCTGACGCCCGAATTCATGACCTATTCCTTGGCCAAGGCTGGTTTATGGGCCTTTACCCAAACCGCCGCACAAGGGCTGGCGCCCCATTTAAGGGTTAACGGAATTGCGCCGGGGCCAACCATGATCGGCGCACGCCAAAGCGAGGCGCATTTTGCAGCGCAACGTAATGCCACGATTTTGCAGCGCGGCTCCGATCCTGATGAAATCTGCCGCACATTGGAATTTATTCTTGATTCCAACGGGCTGACCGGCCAGTTGATTTGTCTGGATGGCGGGCAGCATCTGGCATGGAAAACCCCCGATATTCAGGGTGTGGAATAGATAAAGCCCAATAAAACAAGGCGCAGGTTTTACGCGTTTTTGCTTGGCAAAAGCTAACTTGTCCACTTTTGCCTGCTTGATCACGGGTCGGTTAACTTTCCTTAACAAAATCAGAGCGTTACCTCAGATAATATTAATTATATAATGATTTCAGCAGCTTACAAAACTGCCTAAATTTTGCCCAATTTGCTAAAACCCAATGAATTCAAGGCGAGACCCGCAATACCGCCGGCTTACCCACAGAGTTATCCACAGGAACCGTGGACTCCTTTTTTCTTGATTTCGGTTTTGAGAGGGTGCAGCACCCCAAAGAATCACTTATGTTAGATAAATGACTGGACAAAGCGAAAATCAGGGGTTTGAGGAAGAAGGCCAAGCCTTTGACGGCCCCGCGCCTGCCACCGGCCATCTGGTGATAAAATCATACCTGAAATCGCTGGATGCCAGCCCCGGCGTCTATCGTATGTTATCGGAATCAGGCGAGGTTCTATACGTCGGCAAAGCCCGCCAATTGGTTAAGCGCGTGGCATCCTATGCCCGCCCATCCGGCCATTCCGCCCGTATTGGCCGGATGATCGCGGCCACGGCCTCGATGATGTTTCTAACCACTGAAACCGAAACCGAGGCGCTGCTGCTGGAGCAAAACCTGATCAAACAGCTAAAGCCGCGCTATAATGTGCTGCTGCGCGACGACAAATCTTTTCCCAATATTCTGGTTACCGGCGACCATGATTTTCCGCAGATCAAAAAACATCGCGGCGCGCGGCGCATCAAGGGCACATATTATGGTCCCTTTGCCTCGGGCGGTGCGGTTAGTCGCACCTTGGCACAGTTGCAGCGGGTATTTTTGCTGCGAAACTGCACCGATTCAATGTTTGAAAGCCGCACACGCGCCTGTTTGCAATACCAGATCAAACGCTGCTGCGGGCCGTGTGTCGGCCATATTTCCGTGCCGGATTATGCGGCGCTGGTTGATGACGCCACCGCGTTTCTTTCCGGCAAATCCACCCGCATTCAGGCTAAGCTGGTTGAGGAAATGACCACGGCCAGCGAAGCCCTGGAATTTGAGCGCGCGGCGGCCCTGCGGGATCGCATTAGCGCCATGGCGCAGGTCCAGACCTCGCAGGGCGTTAACCCCCAAGGTGTGGAGGAAGCCGATATTGTGGCCTTGCACCAGACCGGCGGGCAGGCCTGTGTGCAGGTGTTTTTCATCCGCTCGAATCAAAACTGGGGCAACCGCGCCTATTATCCACGCACCGGCGGTTCAGCGGATACGGCTGAAATTCTTGAGGCCTTTCTGGTGCAGTTTTACAGCAATAAAATGCCGCCTAAGCTGATATTGTTGTCCGAGCAGGTTGAAAATCTTGATCTGCTGGAAAAAGCCCTGACCGCCCAGCGTGGCAACAAGGTATCCTTGCTGGTGCCCGAACGGGGCGAGAAAAAACAACTGGTTTCCAGCGCGCTTCGAAATGCCCGAGAAGCCTTGGCACGCAAAATATCCGAAACTGCCAGTCAGGCAAAACTGCTGGAAGGCGTGGCGCGGGCCTTTGGCCTGAAATCCTCGCCGCAGCGGATCGAAATTTACGATAATTCCCATATCAGCGGCACAAATGCGGTGGGCGGCATGGTGGTGGCAGGGCCGGAAGGCTGGATCAAATCTGCTTATCGTAAATTCAATATCAAAGGCGATGGCATTACCCCCGGCGATGATTTTGGCATGATGAAAGAAGTGCTGACGCGGCGGTTCTCGCGGCTGGTAAAAGAAGACCCTGATCGCACCAACGGCACTTGGCCGGACCTGTTGCTGATTGATGGCGGCGCGGGGCAGCTTTCGGCGGTTTTGGAGGTGTTAAAATCGGCTGGTATTACCGATATGGCCGTGGTTGGCGTTGCCAAAGGCGTGGACCGCGACGCGGGCAAAGAAGAATTCCACCAGCAAGGCAAACGCCCGTTTTCCCTGCCGCACCGTGATCCGGTATTGTATTTTGTGCAACGCATGCGCGACGAGGCCCACCGTTTTGCCATTGGCACCCACCGCGCCAAACGTGCCAAAGCAATTGGCGCAACGCCGCTGGATGGCGTGCCCGGCGTGGGCGCAACCCGCAAACGCGCCTTGTTGCAGCATTTTGGCTCTGCCAAGGCGGCATCCCGGGCTGGGCTTGCTGATTTGAAAATGGTAGACGGCATTTCTGATGCCTTGGCCGAAAGCATCTATGGATATTTTCATGACAATGGGTAATAACGTGAAAAACAAAGGGGCCTGAATATGAACATACCGAATATCCTCACGGTTTTTCGCCTGATTGCAGCACCTGCGGTCGGGATTGTGTATGTATTTTTTCCTTCTCCTTATGCCGACTGGATTGCGCTGTCACTGTTTATTCTGGCGGCTTTGACCGATTATCTGGATGGCTATCTGGCCCGAAAATGGGGGCAGGTTACGGCGTTTGGCCGGATGCTGGACCCGATCGCGGACAAAGCCATGGTGATGATTGCCTTGCTGGTTGTGGGGATGCGGTCACAATATATCCCGGGATATTCCAATCTTGCGGTATTGTTGCCGATTGTTCTGATTATGTTCCGAGAGGTATTTGTTGCCGGCCTACGTGAATTCCTCGGGGATCGGGCCAGCACTTTACAAGTAACCAAGCTGGCAAAATGGAAAACCGCCGCGCAAATGGTGGCGATTATTGTTATTCTGTCGTCTTTCCTGTTTGGCCATTACTATTGGGCGCTGTCATCAGGGATGAGCGATGAAATTCTGGTGGGCATTCTGGATGGCGAAATTGAGGATAAATTCGGGTTGCGCTGGATTATCCCGTTGTTTGACTGGTCGGTGCGCATCGGTATTTGGTTGTTGTGGATTGCGGCTATTTTAACTTTTGTCACCGGCTTTGATTATTTCCGCAAATCCTTGCCAATATTAAAGGAAATATAATGCAGGTTCTTTATTTTGCATGGCTGCGTGAACGTATCGGTATTCCCAAGGAACAGGTTGAAACCAATGCCGCAACCGTGGCCGAACTGGTCGATGAATTGCGGGAGCGCGAGGAGCGCTATGCCTTGGCGTTTTCCGACATGGCATCGGTAAAAGTCGCGGTGGATCAGGAATTGGTCGATATGAATGCATCCTTGAAGGGCGCGCGCGAGGTTGCGTTTTTCCCTCCCATGACCGGCGGCTGATATGGTGGTGCGGGTTCAGGAAGCTGATTTTGACATTGGTGCAGAAATTGCTGCACTAAGCGCGGGACGCACGGATATTGGCGCGATTGTGACGTTCAGCGGCCTTGTGCGAGACATGGCAGCGGGCAAACCCATTACCATGATGGCGCTGGAACATTACCCCGGCATGACCGAAAAAGCCCTTGAAAAAATCGAAATTCAGGCCAATGCGCGGTGGCAATTACAGGCCAGCCTGATCATCCATCGTTATGGCCCGCTAAAAGCCGGTGCCAATATTGTGTTGGTTGCCACCGCATCGCCGCACCGTCAGGCGGCGTTTGAATCGGCTGAATTCATTATGGATTACCTGAAATCCCGCGCGCCTTTCTGGAAGAAAGAATCTGGCGCGACAGGTGGCAACTGGGTTGATGCGCGCGACGCAGATGAAGATGCTTTGAACAAGTGGTAAGCCAAAGCCGAGCAAAGCGAGGCCACCGCCATGCGGCAGGTTAACTCTTCTGGCTCTTGAGCAAATCAATTTCTGCCTGCAATGCTTCGGATTTTTGCCGTGCGGTGCCCAACCCGTCCATAGTCGCCTCCAGTTCGGCCTTTAGCTGGTTATATTCGCTGGCATATTCCGATTGAATGCGCGCCAGCTCTGCTTCTGCGGATTGCTGGGCCTTTTGAGCCAGCAATAACGGGTCTTCCTCATCGCCAAATTCTGGCGCATGGGGCGCGTGGTTTAACCGGTTAAACAGCCAATGTGCTGCCCAGCCCAGCACCATGGCAACGATAATCGAGCTTACAAAAATCAGGGTCAGGTCAATTCTGTTCATTGCTGGCTTCTTCCTCGGGGATATGTTCGGTATTTCGCATCAGTTTGATAACAATCCGGCGGTTGGCGGCGCGGCCTGCTTCTGTGTTGTTGTCGGCAATTGGTTCTGCCTCGCCATAGCCGACCGCTGTGACTGTGCCTATTAACAGGTTTTGGGCCAAAATCGAATCCAGAACTGCATCGGCGCGGGATTGAGACAAAGAAAGGTTCATTTCCTCGCGGCCCTGACTGTCGGTATGGCCACCGATTTCAAATTCGGCATCGCGGCAATTGGTCAATATCGCGGTGATCGCCGCGATGGTCGGTTTGCTCGATTCCTCGATAATTGCGCTGGAGGGCGCAAAGGATATCTGGTTATCATCAAGAATGGTCGTGACCCGGGCCGCACAAATACGTGGGTCCAGCATGCCTTCGCTGACCTCGTCACGAGGCTCATAGCCAAGCGTCAGCGCATATTCCAGCTGGTTGCCAAGGGCGGACTTCAGCAGCTTTGACAGCTCCTGCTCGGGGGCTTCAAAGCTGGCCACACCGGTAATTTCCAGCGAATCCGGTGTCATTTCAACCCTGCCGCTTTCCAGCAGCGAAAGCGATTCAATCACCGCAAAAATCCGTTTTTGCCAACCATCCGGCAGATCATTGCGCCGGGTAAATTCGGCTTCGACCAGATTATAGCCGAATTTGGATTCGGTATATCGCACCACCACATCGCTGGTCAGGTCGTCTTTGACCGCGCCGCTTAGGGTAACAACGCCTTGGGCTGACAGCACAGCCAGAAATTCGATCGGGATAAAAGCGGCCATTTCTTCGGGGCTTGGCGGCGGTTCCGGTATGGTTGCGCTTAGGGAATATACATCCGGCAGGCTGGCCCGCAAGGCATTGACAGACAGGGCAAATTCATCTGCATCTGTGCCAATAGCTGCAAGAATGGAAATGTCTGAATCCTCGATCGTAATGCTGCCTGCGCCCAATGAAACCAGGGTTTCAAGGCTGTTGGTAACCACATTTCCCCAATCAACTGACGGCGCGCCAATGCCGATTTCACAGGTGAAATCCGGCAAGGTCAGCGCCTTGGAATGCTGCAAAATCAGCTGTGCCTCGATTTCGTTTTGGGCGGCGCAAATCGCGCTGGACGGGTCTGCAAAATCTATGGCAAACCGATAGGGCGATATCACCTGACGGGGCGCGGCAATGTTGATGTGCAAAACCACATCCGGCGGCTGCATATTTTCAAGCAACTCTTGTAATCCGTCTTGCCAGTTGGCCGAACCGGCGACAGCCTGAACCACCACTTGGCCTGGGGTAACCGTAACAATTGCCTGATCGGTTTGCGATAGAATCCGGGCGCCAAAGCCAAGCGCAGATTGCCAGCCATCGGGCAATGCATCCGTATAGGGTTCGGAAATATCCACAAGGGTTATATCGCCGTTCAGCGCAGCAATTCCGGCATCCAGAACCGCGCGACCGGCGCCGGTGGGCAGCCGCCCGATCAAAGAAATATTGGCGCCATTACGCATGATCTCCACCATTGGCTGAGTGAATTCCTGTGCAATTACAACGGGTTCAGCAATGGTTGTAGCGTTAATCAGACTATCACCAACAATCATCGAAGCAATTTGCAGCGCCCGTTCCTGTTGTTGTTTATCCGGTGCTTTGCCGCTGATGGAAACTATAAACCCGTCCGCCTCAAACCGAATCCAGTCAATGCCACCGGCATACATGGATTGTTCAAGTTCGGCGATTTGGGCAGATTCCAGCCAAGTGATGGTTTTGCTGGCAATGACCCACGCAAGGATCACGCCAAAAAACAGGCTGGCAATAGCAAAAACAAGAGCAGGTAGGCGCATGGCGGGCTTTCTAAGATTAGCCGGAAGCTATGCGATCAAATCCGCTTGGGCAAGCCCAGTTTTGTATCAGATCAACGCAGCCAAGCCCAGCAACACAGCCGCAATCAGGCCCGCATCGCGATTGCTGCGAAACAGGTGCAAACATGTGTCGGGGCTGTTGATATCCAGTTTTTTGAGCTGCCACATCATATGCAAGCCAAACGCCCAAGGGGCCATCAGGCCAATCATTAACGGCAGCGGGTTTTCAATGGGTAAAATAGCCAGCAAAACCGCCATGGCCATTAGCAAAACCGTTGCTACCTCAAACCCGAAAAGCCATTTTCCGGTGGCATTGCCAAACAGCCGCGCGGTGGATTTCACCCCGATCAACGCGTCGTCTTCGACATCTTGATGGGCGTAAATTGTATCGTAAAAAAGCGTCCATGTTATGCCGGAAACGTATAAAAACAAGGGCGCAAGCGACAGGCTGCCGGTATGTGCCGCCCAGCCCAGCAGCGCGCCCCAGTTAAAGGCAATGCCCAAAAACACTTGCGGCCACCATGTGAATCGCTTGGCAAACGGATAGATGGCAACCGGAATAAGTGCAGCAATGCCCAGCCAGATTGTGAACCAGTTGAAGGTCGATAGGATGGCAGCAGAAATAACCAGCTGAACCCCCAGCCAAATGAACGCGCCACGCACGGAAACCTGCCCCGAGGGGATCGGCCGGGATTTGGTGCGCGCCACCTGCGCATCGATATGACGGTCTGAAATATCATTCCATGTGCAACCCGCGCCGCGCATCAAAAACGCGCCGATTGCGCAGGCAAAAACCACCCATAAATCAAGCAGATTTCCGCCCATCGGATCGGCAGCCACGGCCAAAGCCAACCCCCACCAGCAGGGAATCAACAACAGCCATGTGCCCGCAGGACGGTCTGCGCGCGACAGCCGCAAATAGGGCCGCGTGGCGGCGGGGGCAAAACGGTCTACCCAGTTGGTTTTGGTTGCATCGGCCACTTGGCCGTCAGGGTTGTTCATTAGCCAGCATTCCTGACAATCTCTATCAATGGCTCAAATGAAAACATGGCCGGGCTTGGACCAGATGCTGGAACAACCAATCTCAATAATCCCTGCTCATGCAATATTCTTGATATTCGTATTGCTGTTGGTTTTGGAATTCCACTTCTCGAAGTAAACCGGTTATTTCTAAAGGTTGGGTTCTCAAACAAGAAATCTTGCGCATGGACCGCCCATTGCGAATTAAGTTTTTTTCTAAAGATTGGTTTCATTTCATCATATAGGGAAGTTATTTTTTCTGCTGTTTCCAAATTTCGCTTAGCTTGCTTAGCCAAGACATCCAAAAAGAATACCACCCAAGAAGTCCAATCGTTATTTTCTGAAACTGCTCGCATTCGATCGATATACTCGTCCCTGTTTTCTTCCAGCACACCACTAATATAGAAATGTGATGCCGAAATAACCTTTAAATCCCATAATAAAAGCGTTATTATCATACGACCAAGTCTGCCATTGCCATCATCAAAAGGATGGAGTGCCTCAAATTCTAAGTGAGATATGGCGACCCGTATTAGTGGCAAAATGTCTTCATTACTCATATAAGAGATAAGATCTTGCATTCCAGGTGCTAGTTGTAGCGGGCTTATAGGAACAAAGGAAATTTTGTTGCTTCCACTTTGGCCAATAAAATTCTGCTCTGTTTTGAACTGCCCCGGGTTTTTCTCTGCACCGCGTCCAAACCGCATTAACGTTCCATGAGAACTACGTATCAGATGTTCTGAAAATGGCTGGCCTTCTGCCAATGCCGAATACGCTCTGCGCATAGCGTGCTGATAACTAAAAACCTCAATTGTTTCGCTTCTGTATCCAGACTTGAGGGCACCAGGGTTGGAAGTTTCATCTGCTTCAAATTGCAATACTTCATCTAGAGTTGAGATTGTCCCCTCCATACGTGACGAGACAACTGCTTCTTGGCTTCGTAAGGGGGCCAAAAGTATTTCGCTGTTATGTAGAGCCAAAAGCATTTGGTCATATCGGGCCAATGCGTCAACTGCGGTAGCTAGCGGAAGTAGAATTCGTTGATAATCGAGCGACTTGGGTGGAAACTGGCCGTAATGATAGTTTACAGAATCAGCTAAGTTCAAATTGTTTTTAGATATCATTGCCATCCACCTTGTGAATCAAATTTCACCCGCGATGATTCTCTATGCGAGTTGTCTCTATCCTATGCAACACTAAGCGGCTAGTAAATCATATAGAGGAAGCAATGATTCACTAGCCACTTAGTGTTGCACAGATGATTCACAAAAAAGCCCCCGCGTTTCCACAGGGGCTTTCTTAATTCTCAAACCTTCAGAAATCACTCTTCCGATTTAATCTCTTCACCAGTTTCCTGATTGACCACTTTCATGGACAACCGCACTTTGCCACGATCATCAAAGCCCATCAGTTTAACCTTAACCTCTTGGCCTTCGGTCAACACGTCTTTGGGGTGATTTACGCGCTCATTGGCCAGTTGGCTGACATGCACAAGCCCGTCGCGTTTGCCAAAGAAATTCACAAAAGCGCCAAAATCCATCAGCTTTACCACTTTGCCGGTATAGATTTTACCAGCTTCGGGCACGGCCACGATTTCGTTGATCATCGCCATGGCTTTTTCGATGCTTTCACCATTTGCCGAGGCAATCT
>JAKITE010000087.1 GCA_021648225.1 Paracoccaceae bacterium | reverse complement strand
AGGGCAGCAATTCACCGCGCCCCAACCCGATAAACAGCGCCATAAATTCGCTTTCAACCGAAGCGGCGCGGGTGGCTTTTGCAACCCGAGACATGGCATTGATCGCCTCGCCCATGGCGCTGCTATCGCCATTCAGTGCCGCCGTTTGCTCCAATATCTCTTTGCGGGGCGGGCGTGCCAATAACAGGCCCAGAAAATTATACATATCGGCCCGCAGCCGGTCTTCCTCGGTGATCTCGTTATTTGCGACGGTCGCATTCATTGTATTTCCGATCCTTGGCTGCGGCTGTTTTTGGGTTCCGCAAATTCAAACTGCATTCTGCGCCGTGGCACAATTGCCAGTGGCGCAGGGGTGGCGGCAGGTATTTCAATAATTTCTTCCGGCGTTTCAGATAGGGCTTCTGGCATTTCTTTGGTTTCGATTTCTTCAACCATATCAGCCTCCGGTTCGGGGCTGATTGGTTCGGGGTTGATTGCCGGTTTGGCGGGCTCGGGTTCGTCTTTCAACATGCCTTTGCCCACGCGATAAACGGTTTTGATGGCGCCAAGCACATCCCCCTTGCCGGTGAAATCCTCGCCATAATCAACCAGCATATCGACATTGGCCAAAACCGGATCGCTTAACCATAGCTTTCGCAAGGCACGGTTTCGCAGCGCCTCAGGCACGGTTGATTTCATAAAAGCACTAAAATCATCGCCCTTTTGCATCCTGTCAGGGTTGGGCAAATCCAGCTCCGCCAGAACCTCTGCTTCGGTTTTTTCGGCAAGCTCCGCCTGTTGTTTGGCCAGAATTTCGTCAGCCTCGGCCTGTTCAACAGCCTTGGCTTCGGCCTCTACTGCGGCGCGGCGACGCGACCATGCGCCAACAGGTTGGGTTTGCACAGTCAATGCAACGTCTCCGACTTGGGGCGCGGGGCGCGATAAACATCAGACAATTGCTGAACCCGCGCATCGCCAACACCGTCTTCAACGGCTTCTTGCAGATACTTGTTGCGCTTGCGTTTGACAAATTCTTCTTCTTTATGGTGGGTTTCCACCCAGTCACTGACCAGCGCAATCAAGGCATCGGGCATGGGCACCAGCTCAACAATATCTTCGCCATTATCGGCATAATCCTGACCATCAAACGGCGATGCGGTTGCCAGCAGAACCTCTAGCTTATGCGGCGCATCCGGTTGATCTGTCTCGCGCATTACCACATAAATCGACGGCACTTTGGTGGCCAACTCGGTTTTATAGGCTTCGGTATCGGTGCGCCATAATTCCAGCGGCACCGTTGCGGCGTGATATTCAACCACATCACCCTCGCGGCGTAATTCGCGCCAATTGGCAGGCCCGGCCCCCGGCAATATCGCAACCGCCTTCCAGACCCATTTGGCCCAGCGCGTAACCCCCGGAGATTTCCGAAGCACGATACCTAACGGCAAAACCAAACTTTTTTGTTGCAACTTATTCAACACAAACCCCACAGGCCGCACAATTACCGCATTCACCGCCAGCTTGACCCATCCTTCAAAACATACAAAACGGTTTATTGGAAAAACCCCGTGTTTCAGCCAAAACTGGACAAATGGTCCGTGTATTTTTTGCAAAAATATTGCATGGGACAAATAGTCCAGTTACGGCGTGGTCGGACAAATTCAAATGTTAAGAAATTGGCAAATAAACGAATCAAAACCGGTGGGTCATTGGCCGGGATCGTGGTTCGAAAAAGCTTTACTCCCCATCAATAAGCTGACTAAGTGATGCAGGAAATCTTGGCGGTTACACTTGAAATTCAAGGGAAAATTATGGCTAACACATTGATATTATGCGATTGTTCAAAAAGTCAAATCTTGGACTCAAAAACCATAAGCAAGGCAACCGGCATGGGCTGTTCACGGGTGCATACCGCACTTTGCACCGATGAGCTGGCCGATGCCGCCGCGCTGATGCAAACCGGAAATACCACCATCGCCTGTCTGCAAGAACGTCAGGTTTTTGAGGAATTGGCCGAAGAACTGGGTGTCGAAACCCCTGATTTTGTCGATATCCGCGACCGCGCCGGATGGTCGGATGAGGGCGCGGATTCTATGGCTAAAATGGCGGCTTTGCTGGCTGATTCACAGCTTATGCCAAAGCCGCAAAAAATGGTGGATATTTACTCCGATGGTCGATGTCTGATTATCGGGTCCGAGGCCATTGTGCTGCAAACAGCGGCACAATTATCCGACCAGTTGAGCGTTACGGTTTTGCTGGATACAGCACCCGATATTCCAATCGGTCGCAGTTTTGATGTGGTGCTTGGCAAACTGCGCTCGGCGCGGGGCAGTTTGGGAGGATTTGACATCAGAATCGACGCGCTGCAAATAATGCAACCGGCCGGGCGCGGCGAATTTGGCTTTACAAAACCCCGCGATGGCGGCCAAACCACCTGCGATATTCTGCTGGATTTGCGCGGCGAACCCGCATTATTTCCCACAGGTCACAAACGAGACGGATATTTGCGCGCGGACCCGAAACACCCGGCTTCGGTGGCCAGCGCAGTGCTGGATGCCAGCCAGTTGATCGGTGATTTTGACAAACCGTTTTATGTGGCGCTTGACGCCAATATCTGCGCCCATTCCCGTGCCGGAATTACCGGTTGCAGCCGTTGTATTGACAGTTGCGAAACCGGCGCGATTTCCCCCGATGGCGACCATGTAAAAATTGACCCGTTAATTTGTGCAGGCTGCGGTGGTTGCGCCGCTGGCTGCCCAAGCGGGGCCATTACATTTGCCGCGCCATCAACTGATTTTTTGATGCAACGCATTGAAACCATGAGCAGAATATTCCGCAGCGCGGGGGGGATTGCACCGCGCCTGCTGGTGCATGATGCCGAATTCGGCAGCGAGCTGATTTCGCTTTCGGCCCGGTTTGACCGTGGATTGCCCGCTGATGTTATCCCGCTTGAGGTTGAAAGCCTGACCAGTTTTGGCCATGCGGAAATGCTGGCGGCACTTGGCTGCGGTTTTGTTGCGGTTGACCTGTTGCTTGGCCCCAATTCCGAAAAAGCACCCATAGAAACCGCCCATACTTTAGCCATGGCAATCAGCGATAATGCTGCCATTCGCCTGCTGGATATCACAGACCCCGAAGCATTAAGCACCGCGCTTTATGGCCAGAAAAGCAGCAAACCCTGCGACCCCATTTTGCCAATCGGCAACCGCCGCCAGATCACCCGGCTGGCGGCCAAAGCATTGCGTGGCCAGCCGGATGCCCCCATTCCGCTGCCCGAGGGGGCGCCTTTTGGGGCGGTTATAATAAATACAGATGCCTGCACATTATGCCTGTCTTGTGTGTCGCTCTGCCCGTCTGGCGCGTTGCTGGACAATCAGGATTCGCCGCAATTGCGGTTTCAGCAAGACGCTTGCCTGCAATGCGGCATATGCAGCAATGCCTGCCCCGAAAACGCCATCACTTTGCAACCACAGCTTGACCTTTCCGACACAGCCCTGTCACAAACCGTGCTGCACGAAGAAGACCCTTTTGCCTGTATTTCCTGCGGATCCTTGTTCGGAACAAAATCCAGCATCGACAATATTGTTGAAAAACTGGCGGGCAAACACCCGATGTTTGCCACATCAGAGGCAGGGAAATTGATCCAGATGTGTGACAAATGCCGTATCGAAGCCCAGTTTTACAGCGATTCAAACCCGTTTCAGGGGGGCGTCCGGCCCAAAACCCGCACCACCGACGATTATCTGAAACGGCGGGATCACTGATGCTCAACCAGCGGCGCGCCCAGATTGACCGGTTTGATGGTGCTGACATAGGTCAGAATATCCTCCATTTCCGTCTGGGTGATGCTAAGCGGAAAAATAGAAACAGGGCGGGCCGGATCAAACGGATCGGTTATGCCTTCGATCTGGGTAATGGCGGGATGCGGGGCACGCAAATAAAACGTCATGAATCTTTCATCCCAATCGGGCAAGCCACGGATCAGACCAAAAGACGGCGTAGAACCTATACCGCTCATGGGGTTGCGCGGGTCAATCACATGACAGCGGCCACAATTGGTAAAAGACAGGGCCTCGCCACGCTTGGCATCGCCCTCAAATATAATCGGGGCAACACCCTGAACCTCGACCCGCGAGGCGGTGAAAACCTGCGCACCGTCAAGGGTGAATTGTTCGATCGTGCGTTTGCCAATCTCGGAAACCAGCCAATCGGCAAACCGTTGCGCGTTTTGGGGTTGCGCTGTGTTTTGCCCCTCAACCATCATAAAATATTGCTGGCCAAGCCCCTGCATAACCGGAACGCCGCTTTGGGTATTCAGGCTGATATCAGCGGGTTCGGTATCGGGCAGAATTTCGGCTCTGACCCCGGTTTTCAGAGAGAATCGCGGCAGGACAAAACCCAGAAAGCCCGAATCCACCAGCGCAACAGGGCTGGACAAGGTAAAATCCGGCTCTTGAGCAGCGGTGGTTCCGGCCATAAAAGCAATAATAAGGATCAAACGAAACAAGGTGCAATATCCGCAAATAGCGATTTGACCTTTACCTTAGGGGGCCGCAAATCCGGCTGTCAATCCACAGAATTAAAAGGAAAATACCATGAGCGACGAATTTAACATGAGCATGCGCAAGTTTCTCAAACAGGTCGGGGTGACCTCGCAACAGGCCATCGAAAACGCCATGCGCGAGGCGGGCGATACATCGGGGCGGGAATTTACCGCCAAAGTGGTTTTAACCATCGACGGCATTGAGCTGGAACATGTGGTCGAAGGCACCATTCAGGGCGTTACGTAAATTGGACAAAGAAACAATGACCCAACGCGACACGGTTTTAACCGCGCTAAAAACCGTAAAAACACCGGCAGGAAACGATATTGTCAGTGCCGGGCTTGTCAAAGCCCTGACCGTTGACAACGGCGCAGTCCGCTTTGTGCTGGAGGTCCCCGCCGCGCAGGCCGAGGCGCTGCAATTAACCCTGCCCGAAGCAAAAACCGTTGTGCAGGCGCTGGATGGCATCAAATCGGTTTCAGCGGTCATGACCGCCCATAACAGCCCCGCCGCGCCGCCCGATTTGAAAACCGGACATAAATCCGAGCCAAAAGGCCCGCAAAAAATCCCCGGCATTAAAAAGATAATCGCTATTGCATCGGGCAAGGGCGGGGTCGGGAAATCTACGCTTTCGGCCAATCTGGCCGTGGCTTTGGCGGTGGAGGGCAAACGGGTAGGTCTGCTGGATGCCGATGTTTTTGGCCCGTCACAGCCACGTATGCTGGGGGTGACGGGGCGGCCGGCCTCGCCCGACGGGAAAACCATTTTACCGCTTCGAAATCACGGGGTTACCCTGATGTCGATCGGGTTGATGACCAATGAAAACGAAGCCGTGGTCTGGCGTGGCCCGATGTTGATTGGTGCCTTGCAGCAAATGCTGACACAGGTGCAATGGGGCGCGCTGGATGTGCTGATTGTTGACCTGCCGCCGGGCACCGGCGATGTGCAAATGACCTTGGCCCAGAAAACCGCGCTGGATGGTGCGATCATTGTATCGACCCCGCAGGATGTGGCCCTGATCGATACGCGCAAGGGCATTGATATGTTTAACAAACTCGGCACGCCTATTCTGGGTATGGTTGAAAACATGTCCTATCAGATTTGTGAGGAATGCGGCCATAAGGGTCATCCGTTTGGCCATGGCGGTGTTGCGGAGGAAGCCGCAAAAATCGGGGTGCCTTTGCTGGCTGAATTGCCGCTGCATCTGGATATTCGGGTTGCATCCGATGCTGGCGCGCCTATCGTGGTGTCCAAACCTGAATCGCCTCAGGCGCAGGCATTTCGGGTATTGGCAAGACGATTGATCGAGGACGGAACCTTATGAGCGAAAATATATTCGAGGCCCCCCTGCCCGCAACCTTTCCGCCGCTTTTTACCGGCGAGGCTGTATCGGGCAGCACCGATCCTTTTGCCAAAGCCTGCACCAAAGCCATGATCGGCTGCGACGCGGGGCTGCTGGTGCATAGCATCACCCCCGACCGGATTTCTGCGGCAATTGTGTTTGCACCGGAAAAACCGCTCGAAGCCGCGATGGCGGTAATGATCGCTTGCGGGGTCGGGTTTCAAAACGCCATGGGCGCGCTTGCCCCGCCCGAGGTTGCGGTGCATCTGGGCTGGCAGGGCCAGATTTACGTCAATGGCGGCATGTCAGGCCGGTTAAGGGCTGCGGCTTCAGATACCGATGCGGATGCGGTTCCCGACTGGCTGGTTATCGGGCTGGAAATAGACCTGCTGCCCCATACAACCGGCGAAACCGGCGAAAACCCGAACCAGACAGCTTTGATGATGGAAGGCTGCGGCGATATTTCCCCTATTCGCTTGCTGGAATCATGGTCACGCCACACGCTGGTCTGGATTAATGGAATGGAAACCGAAGGGGTTGCAGCCCTGCATGAACAATGGCGCGGGCTGGTCAAAGATATGGGCGAAGATATGGATTTGCAGTTCAAAGGCGAACAGCTATCAGGCACCTTTGTCGGGGTTGACGAACAATTCGGCATGTTATTGCGTAACGGCAAGGATACACGAATATTGCCGCTTTCCGGCTGTCTAGAGACCGGAGAACCCATATGAACCTTGCGCGAGCCATTCATTTTGACGAAAGCGATCAAATGGTGTTTCACAACCCTGCCCGCACCGGAGAATGGGCAGTTTCGGGCGGATTTGAATTTTCAAACTGGGGCAAAGGCGATTTGAACGGCAAGGCACGTCAGGCTTTTGCCAATGGCTGGCTGGGGCTGGAAACCTTTGGCCGGGTGACATTTGTTGCTACTACCAAGGTTGAACCGGCTGAATTTGACCGGCTGGTTGACCAACTGGCGCAGCATTTTGTTGATATTTATGGCGCGCCGGATATGAAATCCGCCCGCCCCGTGGCGCTGGACGAGTTGAACCATATGGTTGAACTTTGCGCCGGACATGACCCCAACACCCTGTTAACCGTGGCGCGGGAAATCACCGACAAAGGCGTTGCCGAGGCTTACCGCACCATTGACCCGCCCGAAGCCGAGCTGGATATTCTAGCGGTGCATGGCGATCTGGAGGAATAACGCAAAGTCACTTTGACTTTGGTGAAATCAAGGGGGGCTTGCGTTAAAGGTAAACAGGGTTTCGCCATTGATGGTATAGCCATTGATCAGGTTGGCAGCTTTTGCGCTGGTCAGCCATGTTTCAAGCTGCACGGCCAGATCATTCCTGACATAAGGATGTAGCGCCGGATTAACCGGAATATAGGCATATTGGTTAAACAAAACCGGATCCCCTGCATATAACAACACCAGATCGCCCTTGTTGCCAAAGTTCAGCCAACTGGCACGATCCGACATTGCAAATGCATTCATGCCGCTGGCCACATTTAAGGTGGCGCCCATACCGGCCCCTGCGGCGCGATACCATGTGCCGTTGAGCGTAATTTCTGCTGCTTCCCATAATGATAGCTCTTTTTTATGGGTGCCGCTATCATCGCCACGGCTGACAAAAGCCGCGCCGCTTTGGGCGATGCGTTGCAAGGCATCCACCGCGCTGGTGGCATCTGCAACATTGGCGGGGTCATCATCGGGGCCAATAAAGACAAAATCATTATACATGATTTCACGGCGATGGGTGCCAAATCCAGCCGCCAAAAACGCTTGTTCTGCGGCGCGGGAATGCACAAGGATGGCATCCACATCCCCCGCCTCGCCAAGGCGCAGCGCCTGGCCGGTGCCAACCACAATCAACTGCACTTCAAAGCCCAGATCAGCGGTAATTTCAGGCAGCAAAACTTCTGACAGGCCGGAATTGTAAAAAGACGTGGTCACCGCCATTTTCAGGGTTTCCCCCTGGCTGGAGGTTGCCATAAGCAGCGCTGCAATCAGGGTTTTCCAGTGAAAAGTCATTCGACAATGTCTCCGTTAATAAATGCCTGCGCCAGTCGGGTTCGGGGGGTGTCAAAAAACGTTTTGGCGTCTGATAATTCATGCACATTGCCATCATACATAAAAATTACATCATCCGCCAAACGCCCCGCCTGCCCCATGTCGTGGCTCGACATGATAATCCTTGTTCCGGCATCCTGGGCCATTTTCAATATGGTTTCAATCTCGCGGGTGGCACGACCATCCAGATTGGCGCAGGGTTCATCCAGAAACAAAACCTCGGGTGCGATAATCAACGCCCGCGCCACAGACAGCTTTTGCTTTTCGCCCCCCGACAGCATCGGTGCCCAGCTTTCCAACAACCCCGACAAGCCAAAACGCGCGGCGCATTCAACCGCTTTGGCCTGTGCCGCAGCTTTTCCCATGCCCCGCAAACGCAACGGATAAGCAAGACATTCCATCACACGCCGACGCATCATGATCGGAGCCTGAAAAACAAAAGCCTGATTTTGGCGGGCATCCCGCGTTGGCACCGCCCAATTGACCGAACCGCTGGCACAGCGTTGTAACCCGTGCATCAACCGCAACAACGTGGTTTTACCGGCTCCGTTTGGCCCGATCACCACCGTAAACCCCGTCGCAGCAAGGGTCAGGTCAACTGGCCCAACCAAGTTTTTACCGCGCATTTTGGCGGTCGCGGCGTTTAAGGTAAGGGGTAAAATCACCATGTGCTGGCCCGCTCGGTTTTGGAAAGCGAATGGATCAGCAGATTAACCAGCAAAGACAGCATAATCAAAACCAGCCCCAGCCCCATGGCAAAAGCAAAATTGCCCTTACCGGTTTCCAGCGCAATTGCCGTGGTTAACACCCGTGTCGCATGTTCGATATTGCCGCCGACAATCATAATCGCGCCGACCTCGCCGATGGCGCGGCCAAATCCGGCAAGGGTTGCGGTCAGCAATGCCCGCTTGCCATCCCACAACAACGCCTTGATGCGCTGCATCCGGGTGGCATTCATCGAAATCAGCAGATCATGATATTCGGCCCATAAATCACGGATGGTCTGATGGCTGATCGAGGCAATCAACGGCGTGATAATAATCACCTGTGCGATAATCATGGCGCTTGGCGAAAACAACAGGCCAAAGCCCCCCAACGGCCCCGCGCGCGACAAAGCCATATAGACAAACAGCCCGACAACCACCGGTGGCAGGCCCATCAGGGCATTCAGAACCGCAATCACAAACCGACGGAATTTGAACCGGTTCACCGCCAGCCACGCCCCCATCGGCAAGCCGATAATCGAGGCAATAATCACCGCTGAAACCGTTACCTGAAGCGACAAGAATATGATTTCATACAGATCCGCATCAAAGGTTATGATCAGCCACCATGCATCCCATAACCCCTGTGCAATTCCGTTCATTTGGCAAGGCCCGTCTGGCATTTGGCAAGGCCCGTCTGGCATTTGGCAAGGCCCGTCTGGGCCAGAATGAAATCGGCAATGCAGGGAATATCATTGATATCCAGCACCGGAACGCTCAGCCCTTCGGGGTGATACCCCGCAGCAACCGCTTTGATCGAATGGTTATCAAATGCCAGCAATGGCCGATCGCCAAGGCGAACCGAGGCCTCTATTTTGGCAATCCCGTGCTGTTTATAGCCCTCGACCAACACCAGATCGACCGGCGCCAGCTTTGATAACAAAAACTCCAGCGGCGGCTCTTCCGCGTTACGCAATTCATGCATCAAGGCCCAGCGGTTGGCTGACGCCAATATAACCTCATGGGCACCGGCGACACGATGCCGGTGGCTGTCTTTGCCGGGCTGGTCTACATCGACGTTGTGATGGGCATGTTTTAGGGTTGAAACCGTAAAGCCTTTGCTGCAAATTTCGGTCACCAGCCGTTCCATCAGCGTTGTTTTGCCGCTGTTTTTCCAGCCGGTTATGCCAAAAACCCGAATATTACCCATTGTAATTTGCACCCGATAGCTTGGTTAATATTTAAGAGGCCCAGTTTGCGTTGATGCACCCCTTGCATTAATCCGGTAGCGCATCAAAATCTCTATGTAAAATACTATTATGCACCCTTTTGCCGTCAAACCCATTAGCGGACAAATTGACCCTGCCATGTCAAAATTTTGCTGTAAATGGGTAGTTTTGGGAAAGGCCCTGTAGCCCATCCAGATTGTCAGCCCTGACAGTACGCCTAATTCGGCATCCGCAATATTTCGGTGCGATTGCCTTTTTGAATGCGAACCGAATCCGCACCAATCGCCACCACGCGCCAACCCGAAAAAGTATCCCCCATGCTAAGCTGAAGCATGCGACCACCCGACATACGGATCAGAACATTGCGATGATCTGCCGTGCCAAAAATACCGATCAGGCTGGTTTTTCGCAGGTTAATACCGTTATCAATGGTTGCCGCGCGCGCCACCGATGCCCTGGTCGGCAGGTTAACGGTTTGTGGGTCAGCCGGCACCACCGGCGCAACCGCACGGGGCCGGTTCGAGGCCAGTTCAATAATGCGCGCTGCATTGGCTGCCGAACTGGCATTGCGATGCGCAGGCACAACCGCAAGTGCGGGTGCCGCATCCGAAAGCATCGGGTCAACCGGCGCCGGAATATTGGCAATTGCCGCAGGCCGCCGTTTGGCGCGTAGTGAATTGGCCAAAGCAACCGCAGGGTCAATCGCGGCAATTTCAACGGTTTCTTGGGGTTGTTCTTCAGCTGGCAACGGGTCTGGAATTGCATCGCCCGAACGCAGAATCGGCAAAAGATCGGGTCGACCGGCAACCACTGCAATTGTGCCGGTAAATTCCGGTAGATCAACCGCTTGTCCCGCTGCCGCAATTTCGATTTCTGCGGTTTGGTCTCCGGTTTCTGCGGGGGTTTCAAGTTCGGGTTCAGGCGCAATTTCAGCAACCACCGGATCAACCGGCGGCGGTGGAATGGCGCGGCGAACCGGCACTATTTCCGGTCTTCCTTGAATGATGGCAAAACCGCGCGCCGCTGTGGCAATGGCTTCGGGATCAGCGGGGATGGTTTCAATGATTGTAACCACTGGCTGAAGCTCCAGCACCGCGACCTGCGGCGGAATTTCGGCACCGCTGCGTAATTTTGGCAGCAATTCCGGCAAGCCCCGGATCACCCGAACCACCTGGGTCTCCGCCAAAACGGTTGGCAATTCTGCTGGCAGATCCTGAAGGGTAATGCCAAAACTATCGGCTAGTTCTCTTTGCAGGCTATATGAAATGGTTGTGGCCAGTGCAGGCAGGGGTTCCAGAACAAACCGAATGCTGGCAACTGTAATTGGTGCCACAGCGTTTTTGGTTTGGTCGATGGTTTTGCTGACAAAAATATCGGGGGTGTCCGGCGCAATATCAGGTTGCAAAAACGGCGTGATTTCGGTCAACAGATTATAAAGCCCGATGGCTGGCGGGCGGTCAGCGGCGGATGGCGGCGCGATGGCCTCAAGTTCAAGTGGCAGTGAAAACCGCAGGTTCTCGTTCATTATTGAAAAGCTTACATCAAAGGTTTCGCTGAAACGCGCTATGGGCTGTTCGATGAAATCCTGCGCGGTTGCATCCAGTTGCCGGGCGGGCAAATAGGGCAGCGGATCACGAAGGGTCAGGGTGGAAATTGGCGTGATTGCATTGAAAACCGGGCCGGCCAAGGTAATCGGTAAAATATTGTCCTGACTTTTGTTAATGCTGGGGTCCGGGGTTTGGAAGGGTGCAAAATCAGCCACCACCGGCGGGGTTTCCCACCAAAGATAGGGATCGGCAATTCTGAACGCAACACCGGCTGCCACCAAAGAACCGGCAAGGGTCAGGGCCGCAACCCCAAGCCCGATGGTTTTTACCCGATTGGGCGGCAGTCTGAAATAGGGCTTTTCTGCAAAACCTTCGACCTGATCTTTGGTAGAATATACTGTGGCGTTAAACCCGTGGCTTTTGGCAAAAGCAAAGGCCTCAAACATGGTTTTTACGCGCGCCCCCGCGACCCATGTTTGATCCCCGTCATTTGGGGGGCTGACGGCAACCGCAAAATCACCACCCGAATGGGGGGTGGTTTTTTCAAGCACCTGTCGCGCCTGGGTCTCAATGGCGCGGGGTTCCTGTGCCGAAATTTCCGAAGCTTTCAGAACAATTTGATCCGCCGGCAGCCAGACCCGAACCTTAAAACGCCGCCCCTCCAGCCGTTGGGCGATTTCGCGCATATTGGCCATTTTTTCGCGCAGGGCCGCATCATTAAGACCCACGCGCGCCAATTCATGCCAGTGCCCGTCAAAGGCAAGCTGGTGCAGGG
>JAKITE010000086.1 GCA_021648225.1 Paracoccaceae bacterium | reverse complement strand
TGCAATGTCAGGCCAAAAGGTTGGCCCCATTGATCTGGACCTGCGCCAACCAAGCTTTTTCCGGTATCTCGACAATCGCCGCCAGTTCATGGCGCGTGAAGGCGTTGAATTACCGATGCCCGAGCAATTCCAGCTATCGCTTTCGGTTGAAGACAGCCAAAAAGCCGCGCAAACCGATGAAGAGGCACAGTTTGCCGATGCCTTGGCAACATTGGATAAATCCTGTGATTTCATCCTGATTGATTGCCCCGGTTCAGACAGCCGCTATGCCCGCATGGCCCATGCAGTGGCCGATACTTTGATCACCCCGATGAATGATTCCCTGGTAGATTTTGACCTGCTGGCCCGCATTGATCCTGCCACAGGCCGCGTGCTTGGCCCGTCGGTCTATGCGGAAATGGTCTGGGATGCACGGCAATTGCGCGCCAAAGCTGCGCTAAAACCGATAGACTGGCTGGTGCTGCGAAACCGGCTTTCAACAACTCAGGCCCGCAACCGGCACAAAGTCGGCAAGGCGTTGCAAGACCTGTCCATCCGCATCGGGTTTCGAACCATTTCAGGGTTTTCCGAACGGGTAATTTTCCGTGAAATGTTCCTGAACGGGTTAACCCTGCTGGACCTGAAAAAAACCGACCGTGCCAGCCTGACCATGTCCAATATCGCGGCAAGGCAAGAAGTCCGCGATTTAATCAACGCGCTAAGCTTGCCCGAGGTAACCGTCAATTTCTAGGCAAACAGCCATTTGCAGAATTATTCGCACAGCTCCAATGCTTTTTCCATGGCGGCGGTAAAACCGATCAGGGAAAATGTATCGGTGGTTTCGGTGCCGCGGGTGGACACCCCCACAACAGTAACTTCAGCACCGGCGCGCATGGCTGTGATCAGGGCAGCGTCATCTTCGGGGCGCGGCCAGGCATATTCCCGGTCAATATCCGCATTTGGATAAAGCTGCATGGTGGTGTCTTTAACCCGCAACTGCACCGGAACATCCTGTTTCAGCGGATAGCCCGCCAGAAAGCTGGGTTCGGAAATCACATTTTCACCCGGGATGATCGAGATATAAAACCGGATATCGCCGCGCCGCACATCCACCGCTGCACCATTGCGCCGCGCGGTTGAGCTGGTGGGTTTGGAAATGATAAAGCACTCCTTGGGGCTGTCGGTCACATAGACCGACCAATCGGTGGCGGAATCCACCATTTCGATCTGTTGCGCGCCAACCATCGCCGGCAAAACCAGCGCCACAGCACCAATTACAAACTTTCTGAACATATTATCAGCCTCCTGCTCAAACCAATAAACCGCCTGCGCCCGAATTTTTCCGGTGCCTTGAACAGGCTGCTTGTCTTTTGCTCTCTATCAAAGATAATCTAAATAGAAACAAGGGGGCTTTGCTAGTGCTAAATACCCCAAACAACCGGAAATAAGCACTTAATTGCCGATATTTCCATCAAATAAGCGAGATCAAGCCATGACCGACGCAGCAAAACTGGTTGAACTCATCCGGGGCGACATGGTTGAATCAACCCATCGAGGCCATGTGGTGATCTGTGATGCCGCTGGTAATACCCTTGCAACATGGGGCGATGCCAACGCGGTGATCTATCCGCGCTCAGCCTGTAAAATGTTGCAAGCCCTGCCATTAATCGAAAGCGGGGCCGCAAAGGCCGCCGGATTGCAAAGCCGCCATCTGGCTTTGGCATGTGCCAGCCATCAGGGCGCGGCCATACATACAGGCTTGGCCAGCGAATGGCTGGCGGGGCTGGGTCTTGGCGATGATGATCTACGTTGCGGCCCGCAAGTGCCAAGTGACAAAACCGCCCGGGCGCTAATGCGTGAAAAATTTGAACCGCCTTGCCAGATCCATAATAACTGCTCCGGCAAACATACAGGGTTTTTGACCCTGAACAAACATCTGGGCGGCGGGGCGGAATATATTGATATTGACCATCCGGTGCAAAAGGCTGTTCGCGCAGCACACACCGAAATGATGGGCGCAGAACCGGCATTTTGGGGGGTTGATGGCTGTTCCGCCCCGAACTTTTCCTGCGGAATCGGCGATTTCGCGCGAGCAATGGCAAAAATGGCAAATCCGGCACAATTAGGAAAAACCCGCGCGGCGGCGGCCCAAACGCTGGTTTCAGCGATGATCGAACACCCGTTACTGGTGGCCGGCGAAACCCGCGCCTGTTCAGAATTGATGATTGCCGCCAAAGGCAAAATTGCGATTAAAACCGGTGCCGAAGGGGTTTTTGCGGCAATTCTGCCGGAACGCGGCATCGGTGTTGCCTTAAAAATCGAAGACGGAAATTTTCGCGCATCCGAGGCGGTCATGGCCGCAATTCTGGTGCGGCTGGGCGTGCTGGATGCCGCCGATCCGGTGGTGCAAAAACGGCTTTGCCCGCCAGAACTGAACCGCCGGAAAATCGCGGCGGCCCGCATTCAGGTGCGGGACGAGGTTTATAAAGCCGGCACAGGGCTATAACCTTGCGGCGCGGGTGAATTGGGCGTAAACCAACCAAATGAACAAATTCTTTGACATGGACGATCGCAAACGCCTGCCTTGGCGGTTTCACGAGATTGCGCTGACCTTGCTTGGCTAGGCGCATGCGTCCGCCCGTAGTTTTTCTAAATAATCGAGAATATCATGACCGCACAAACTCTGTATGACAAAATCTGGGATGCCCATCTGGTATCCGAAGACACCGACGGCACCAGCCTGCTTTATATCGACCGCCATCTGGTGCACGAAGTCACCAGCCCGCAAGCATTCGAGGGCCTTCGCGCCGCTGGTCGCAAGGTGCGCGCACCCGAAAAAACCATCGCAGTGCCCGATCATAACGTGCCCACCACGCTGGATCGTGTCGATGGTGTGGTCAAAAACGAGGAATCACGCATTCAGCTGGATGCGTTGGATAGAAACGCCCGCGATTTCGGGGTGCATTATTACCCTGTTGACGATATCCGCCAAGGCGTTGTGCATATTATCGGCCCCGAACAAGGCTGGACCTTGCCCGGCATGACCATTGTTTGCGGCGACAGCCACACGGCCACCCACGGTGCGTTTGGCGCGCTGGCCCATGGCATCGGCACCTCAGAGGTCGAACATGTGTTAGCCACGCAAACGCTTATCCAGCAAAAATCCAAAAACATGAAGGTCGAAATCACCGGAAAGCTGGCCGATGGCGTGACTGCAAAAGATATCACCATGGCGGTAATTGGCGCAACCGGCACCGCTGGTGGCACCGGATATGTGATTGAATATTGCGGCGAAGCCATCCGCGATCTTTCCATGGAAGGCCGCATGACCGTGTGCAATATGGCGATCGAGGGCGGCGCGCGCGCTGGCCTGATTGCGCCCGACCAGAAAACATTTGATTATGTGATGGGCCGCCCGCACGCGCCAAAAGGTGCTGAATGGAAAATGGCGATGGCGCAATGGCGCACTTTGTTTACTGACGATGACGCCGAATTTGATCTGGTGCTGACCTTGAAGGGCGAAGATATTGCGCCGCTGGTCACATGGGGCACCTCGCCCGAGGATGTTTTGCCGATTACCGGCGTGGTGCCGCACCCCGATGATTTTGAGGGCGGCAAGGTCGATGCGGTAAAACGCTCCTTGGAATATATGCAACTTACGCCCGGTCAAAAGCTGACCGATATTGCTATTGATACGGTGTTTGTTGGCTCCTGCACCAATGGCCGGATTGAAGATTTTCGCGAGGTTGCGCGAATTCTGGATGGCAAAAAGATCAAAGAAGGCATGCGCGCCATTGCGGTGCCGGGTTCCGGCCTTGTGCGATTGCAAGCCGAGGAAGAAGGCATTGCCAAAATTCTGACCGATGCCGGGTTTGAATGGCGGCTGGCGGGCTGTTCGATGTGTCTGGCCATGAACCCCGACAAATTACAACCCGGCGAGCGTTGCGCTGCAACCACCAACCGCAATTTCGAGGGCCGGCAAGGCCGTGGCGGGCTGACCCATCTGGTATCGCCGGCAATGGCTGCGGCTGCCGCTTTGACAGGTCATTTGACCGATGTGCGTGGATTGTAAGGAATAGACCCATGGAAAAATTCACTAAAATCACCGGCGTTGCGGCGCCTATGCCGCTTGTCAATGTCGACACCGATATGATCATTCCAAAGCTGTTTTTGAAAACCATCAAACGTTCGGGCCTTGGCAAGAATTTGTTTGACGAAATGCGGTTTGATGACAATGGCGACGAGATCGCGGATTTTGTTTTGAACAAGCCCGCATACCGGAATGCCCAGATATTGGTGGCTGGCGAAAACTTCGGTTGCGGATCTTCGCGCGAGCATGCACCTTGGGCCTTGCTCGACTTTGGAAT
Organism: Paracoccaceae bacterium; assembly: GCA_021648225.1. Lineage (GTDB taxonomy): Bacteria > Pseudomonadota > Alphaproteobacteria > Rhodobacterales > Rhodobacteraceae > UBA3077. The sequence goes on along the minus strand of JAKITE010000086.1, from coordinate 8,161 downwards.
TCGTGTAGTAATATCCACTAGTTTTGCAGATATTTTCTTTAACAACTGCTTCAAGAACGGTATTTTACCAATTGTTTTACCCACAAGTGATGTGGAAAAACTTATGGACGACGCCAATCGCGGGGCAAACGCAGTTTTAAGTATTGATTTAGAAAGTCAGATAATTACAGGGCCGGATGGCGGCGAGATCGGTTTTGAGGTGGATGCATTCAAAAAGCACTGCCTGATCAATGGTCTGGACGACATCGGACTGACAATGCAAAAAGCCGATGCAATTGACGCATTCGAGGCAAAGCATTCGGTTTCAGCGCCCTGGGTTTAGGTGGCCAATAAAGCCACAAAATAGGGGTTGAGCCATGAAGCGAATTATCGGCGCATTTATCCGCGCACTTATAGTGGTCTTGATTATTGCGTTGCCAGCATATCTTTTACCCGATGTCGGCAAAACCACCCAAGAGCTTGCGCTAATAATCGGCGCAATCGTGGGTGCCTTTACCATGTTTGAATATGGCGGCAAAACCCCCGGTTTTTTCGATTTTCGCTTTGCGCCACCCTATAACCGGTTTCGCATCGCCATTATCGCAGCGCAAGTGATTGGGCTAAGCCTGCTTTGCCGCGCCACCATTCAGGGCATTCCCGAAATTCTGGAATTGGCGGATCGGGCGGTTCAATACGCGTCCTTCCCCTTTAGTCCGGTGGAAATGGCAGTTGCCCAAACTGCTAGCTTATCACTTTCAACCTCGCCAGAGCTAATACTGCAATTGTTTTCGACCAGCTTTGTCATTGCGGCGGGCCTCGCAATCGGGTTAAGCGCGGTTTTGTGGATATTTGGCTGGCCCACAGGCCGGTCAGATTTTAACCTTTGGGTAAATCTGCCAACCTTTTCACCATCCTCGGTTTCGCAGGCTGAAAAACGCATGAAACGCGACGCCGGCATTAACATTCTGCTTGGCATCGGTTTGCTTTATGCCATTCCCTACGGGTTTTCGTTTATCGTTGAGGTTTTTGGCACGGATCTGTTTGAGAATTATCACTCACTGGTCTGGGTGGTCTCGCTATGGGCGTTTTTGCCGGCTTTGCTGGTAACGCGGGGCATCAGCATTACCAAAGTCAGCCGAATTCTTGGAAACGCTCTTAAAAAGGCGTGAGAATCTATCCTTTTTTACTGGTTTTTTGCCTAACGAGCGGCGCGCTTGCGGCGCAGGATCAGTTGCGCTTGGCCAGCTTTAATGTCGGGCTGGGGCGCGATGGTCCGGGGGAATTGCTGAAGGATATTCGATCTGATGACAAAGATATTCTGGCTTTGGCGGCAATCATTGCTGAAACCGCACCGGACATTTTGCTGTTAACCAATTTTGATACAGATTACCGAAACCTTGCTGTGCAGGCATTTATCGAGGTTATCGAGTCTGAAACCGGTGTTAATTACCCCTATTTCTTTGCGCCCGAGGGCAATTCCGGTTTTCCATCGGGCCTAGACCTGAACAGCGATGGCTGGTCTGGTGATTGGGCCGATAATTGGGGGTTTGGGCTTTTTCCGGGATTTGAAAGCATGGTGTTGCTATCAAAATATCCGATTGATGCATCCAAAAGCCAAACCTATGCAGATTTTCTTTGGCGTGATTTACCCAACCCGACCCCGCCAAAAAACCCCGACGGGTCGGATTTCTTTGCAGCCGAGGTGTGGCAAAATTATCGGCTGGCATCAAAAAATTTCTGGGATGTGGTGATTGATCTGCCACTAGGGCAGGAGGTTCGGGTATTGGCATCCCATGCCACGCCGCCTGTTTTTGACGGACCCGAAAACCGGAACGGTTTGCGAAATGACGCCGAAGTGGCTTTTTGGGGGAATTACATCAGCCAATCTATCCCGCAAACCGCTTATTTTGTTATTCTGGCAGATTTTAATGCTGACCCTCAAGATGGCGAAGGGTTGGGGTTTGCCATAAATACCCTGCTTAATCATGCACGCGTGGTTGACCCCGCGCCAAGTTCACTGGGCGCTATTCGGGCAAGCAATGATCAGGGGGGTATAAATTTGCAACAATCCGGCAATCCCGCCACCGATACCGCTGATTGGGCTGATAGCGAAGTTGGCAACCTGCGGGTCGATTATGTATTGCCTTCCAGTAATCTAACGGTCCTTGGCTCTGGCGTATTCTGGCCCGAACCCGAAGACCCGCTTTTTGAGATGATAGAAGCCAGCCAAACCGCGCATCGCCTGGTTTGGGTAGACGTCAGCCTGCCTTGATGCTTGGCATTTGATCGGTTTTCCATTTGATGGAATTTCGCAGGGCTGTAGCAACCGGTGTTGGCTCAAAATCCGGCAGTAGGCTGGCAAAACGCGCGTTATCCAGCGCATGTTCGGTTTCCCACAAATAGCGCATTTCCAGCAATTCCCTTGCCAGCGGCCAAAAAGGCGACGCCATGCGCATGAATGACCAGGGAAACCCTTTCAGGGTCAGGTTCTGGCCAATAGCAGCCGAAAAATGACCCATGATCTGACGACCCGTCAAGGTATAACCGCCAAAGGGAATGTCCTCAAACATAGCCGATTTCTTGCGTTTTTCCGCCAACAAAACCGCCGCACGGGCCAGATCGGGCAAATAGGCCCAAGCGTGGGAAATATCGGCGTTGCCGGGGTAATTAAACCGGCCTTTTTCCAGTTTGGCCGCAATTGTAATATCAAACCAGTTGTTGCTATCGGTATCGTCAATAAAATCTCCGGCGCGCAGAATAATGGTTTGCACACCGGCATTTTGGGCTGCATCCCGCAGCATATTTTCAATATCAATCCGAACCCGGCCTTTTTTGGTTTGGGCGGATTGCGGCGTAGATTCATTCCAAACCCCGGCGGTATTGCCAAAATTATACACATTGCCCGGTTGCAAAATAGTGGCTCCGCTGGATTTGGCGGCTGTGATCAACTGTTTGGTAATGGCGGGCAGGGCCGTAGCCCAGTTTTGATAATTTGGCGGGTTTAGCCCGTTAACAATGACATCCGCACCCTGCGCGGCATCAATCATATTTTGTTTTCCGCGCTGAAAATTATGCACATTCCAGCCAGCCATTTCAAAAGCCCGCCCACAATGCCCGCCAAATTTTCCTGATGCTCCAAGAATTAAAACCGTGCTTTCCATAATCATTTCCTTTTTCCTGAGGTAAATATATCCATCCATTACTGAATAGGAATTGCCTAAATCCAACGATATGCTATTCATTGATGTATGGATGTACGCAATCTCGACTGGTCTTTGGTGCAGGTGTTTTTGGCGGTTGCCGAAACCGGTTCCTTATCTGCGGCTGCGCGAAAAACCGGACAGAGCCAGCCAACGGTTGGTCGTCAAATCAAAGCTATTGAATCCGCGCTTGGCTTACCGCTTTTTATCCGGCAATCGCGCGGGTTGATATTGAACGAAACCGGCGCAAGGCTGCTGACCCATGCCCAAAAAATGCACGCAGCAGCGGCGCAAATCGCTCTGGAGGCAGCGGGCCAATCCCGATCGCTGGAGGGCGAGGTTCGCATTACCGCGCCGGTATTGATTTCGCACCATTATTTGCCCAATATTCTGGCTGATATTCATGCAGCAGAACCGAATATAGAGCTGATTTTACTGCCCAATGACGCCAGCGAAAACCTTTTGTTTCGCGAGGCAGATATCGCCATTCGCATGTATCAACCCAGCCAAGGCGACATTATCGCCAAAAAACTGGGGGCTTTTTCGATGGGGCTGTTTGCCCATCGCAATTATCTTGAAAAACGTGGCATACCGCAAAACTTGCAGGATTTTACCGATCATGATTTTGTCGGGTTTGACCAAAACACCCTGATTATTGATGGCATGAAAAGCCTCGGAATTCAGGCGGATCAAAAAACCTTCAAAATCCGCTGTGATCAACAAGCCATCTTTTGGGAGCTGGTGCGCGCCGGATGTGGCATTGGCGCAACCCAGACCAGATTGGCACTGCAAGACCCCGATATTATTCAGGTTTTGCCCCAAGCCAGAATTGAGCCATTGCCGGTTTGGCTGGCCGCGCCAAACGCGCTGCGAAACACGCCGCGCATTCGTATTGTCTATGATATGCTGGCAAATGCCATCAGAAAACTGACCGATGCTTGACCCTTCGGGCTGAACAATATACCGCATTTATGAACGTATTTTTCAAGGAGCAGCGCAATGGCAAACCCCTCAATTCTTATTCTGCCCGGTGACGGCATCGGCCCCGAAGTTATGGCTGAAGTGCGCAAGGTTATTGGCTGGTTTGGCAAAAATCGCGATCTGAATTTTGACCTGTCGGAAGATCTGGTCGGCGGCGCGGCATATGATGCCCATGGCACGCCCCTAACCGATGCAACCATGGCCAAGGCCCAATCGGTTGACGCGGTCTTGCTGGGCGCAGTTGGCGGCCCTGCTTATGATGACCTTGATTTTTCCGTAAAACCCGAACGCGGCTTGTTGCGGCTGCGCAAAGAAATGGACCTGTTTGCAAATTTGCGCCCCGCCCAGTGTTTTGACGCTTTGGCGGATTTTTCATCCCTGAAAAAAGACGTGGTTTCGGGGCTAGATATTATGATCGTGCGCGAACTGACCTCGGGTTCCTATTTTGGTGAACCGCGCGGCATATCCGATCTGCCTGACGGGCAGCGGGTGGGCATCAACACCCAGCGTTATACCACTAATGAGATTCGCCGCGTGGCGCGCTCGGCTTTTGAACTGGCCCGCAAACGCGGCAACAAGGTTTGTTCGATGGAAAAAGCCAATGTGATGGAAAGCGGTATCCTGTGGCGCGAAGAAGTCACATGGGTGCACCAAAACGAATATCCTGATGTGGAGCTAAGCCATATGTATGCGGATAACGGCGCCATGCAACTGGTGCGCTGGCCCAAACAGTTTGATGTGATTGTTACCGACAACCTGTTTGGCGATATTCTGTCCGATTGCGCGGCCATGTTGACCGGCAGCCTTGGCATGTTGCCATCCGCCAGTCTTGGCGTGCCAATGGAAAATGGCCGGCCAAAGGCGATGTATGAACCGGTGCATGGTTCGGCCCCTGATATTACCGGCCAAGGCAAGGCCAACCCGATTGCCTGTATCCTGTCATTTGCCATGGCGCTGCGCTATTCGTTTGATAACGGGGATGAGGCCACACGGCTGGAAAACGCCATTGAAACCGTGCTGGCCAATGGTGCACGCACCGCTGATTTGCTGGGACCAGAGGGCGGTTCGCCAATATCAACCACTGAAATGGGCGATGTGATTATTGCAGCACTGGATGCCAGCCTGTAACCAAACGGGGCTGCGCCTTGCGCGGCCCTAACCTTTGAATGCTGCGATCTGTTTGATCTGCTCAATGGCTTTTTTAACAATAAAGCTGGATTTTTTGGCAAATTCCGGGTCTTTGGCAATTTTTAACGTGCCGGTATCAAAACCTTTGAATTTCTCGAAGTTTTTCCAGAATTTTGCCCGATAGTTTTGCAACTGCGCCAATGAATTCGAAACACTGCGGCCTTGTTGTTTAATATTTTTACCCCATGACGCCTCGGTCGGGTCTGCTAGAAATACCTTTGCGCCGGCGGCAAATTTAGCCAAAGACCCTTTAAGCAGCTTTTCCGCCAGCGCGTTTTTTTTGGCAATATCCAGCTTAACCTTTTCGACCGAGCCAATCATATCAAGGCTTTTGCAGGCCACCATATAAAAATCCGCTGCTTTGCCAACCGCCATGGCGGCTTTGGCGGCATTTGCCCCCATCGGGGTGGATTTCATCTTTTTTTCAGCCTCATCAGCTTTGGTGCGAATAACGCCAAGCTGTTTACGCAAGGGTTCAACCTTTGTGGCATATTCCTTTTTGGCCAGAACGATTTTTTTGGTCAATTCCACCAGCGATTTTGAAGGGCTGCTGGCTGGATCCAGCTTGGCCAAATCAACCTTTTTCAACATGATTTCAAGCTTTTTCAGCTCGGCCCCGAGGCCGGTTTTAATCAGCTTTCCAACCTTGCCTTTGGCCTTTTGCCAATGGGCATTCTTAAGCTCGGCAGGGCAGCTAATTTGCAAATCTGAGGGACGAATCCCGGCCATCGTGAACTCCTTAAACAATCAATACTCAGGTTTATACAGCCGGGTCAGGATTATTTGCAAGAAATTCATGGCTTTAGGATGATAAAAACCCAAAATCCATCACAGGGGTAAATCATCAATACCCGCATTCCATTTACGATTGATGGTAAATTTGCGCTTTTGTCCGGCCATGGAACTGTCTATCAATACCCCAACCACAAAGGATGCCGCAAATGACCGCCACCATTGATTATAAGCAACGCATGCAATCAGAAATGAATGCCCTGATGCAGGTGGCCATGAAAAACATGGTGAAAGGCTTGCTGGAAGAGGTCGCGGAAACCGGCCTGCCAGGCGCGCATCATTTTTTCATCACCTTCAAAACCGGCCATGCGGGGGTTGATCTGGCGCCGTGGCTAAAACAAAAATTCCCCGATGAAATGACCATCGTTTTGCAAGAATGGTTTGATAATCTGGCGATAATGTCCGACCGATTCACCATCACGCTTAATTTCAACAACACACCGGAACCAATGGTGATTCCGTTTGATGCTATCACCGCATTTGCTGACCCATCAGCCGATTTTGGCCTACGTTTTGATGCGATGCCAACAAAATCTTCGCCAAAAGAGGTCGTGGCTGACGAGGCGATTGAAGAAATAACCAAAGATGCCGATGTTGTCAGCCTTGACACATTTCGCAAAAAATAACCCAAAGGACCAAACCCATGACCCGCACCGAGACCGACAGCTTTGGCCCCTTAGAAGTGCCCTCTGACAAATATTGGGGCGCGCAAACCCAGCGCAGCCTGATGAATTTTCCGATTGGCTGGGAAAAACAGCCCATCGCAATTGTGCGCGGGCTTGGCGTGGTAAAAAAAGCCTGCGCGCAGGCGAATATGACGCTGGGCAATCTGGATGTAAAACTCGGCAATGCCATTGTTGATGCTGCTGGTGAAGTTATTGACGGCAAATGGGATGATAATTTCCCGCTGGTGGTTTGGCAGACGGGGTCTGGCACCCAATCCAACATGAACGCAAACGAGGTGATCGCCAATCGCGCTATTGAAATGCTGGGCGGGGTTATCGGCTCCAAAACCCCTGTGCATCCCAATGATCATTGCAATATGGGGCAGTCTTCCAATGATACATTCCCGACCGCCATGCATATCGCCGTGGCGGTTTCCGCCCATGATATTTTGCTGCCGGGGTTGGAAAAGCTGCATAACGCACTGGCCGCAAAGGCTGATGATTTCAAAGACATAATCAAAATCGGCCGCACCCATACGCAGGATGCCACGCCGCTGACCTTGGGCCAGGAATTTGGCGGTTATGCGTTTCAGGTTGAACAAGGCATTGCGCGGGTGCGCCACGCGCTGAAAAACATTTACCCGCTAGCACAGGGCGGCACGGCTGTTGGCACGGGGCTGAATACCCAAAAAGGCTGGGCTGAAATGGTGGCAGCAAATATGGCTGAAATCACTGGCCTGCCATTCGTGACCGCGCCAAATAAATTCGAGGCATTGGCCGCCCATGACGCGCTTGTTGAAATCTCCGGCGCGCTAAAAACCGTGGCTGCAAGTATTTTCAAAATCGCCAATGATATTCGCCTGCTGGGTTCCGGCCCGCGCTGTGGGCTTGGCGAATTGATGCTGCCGGAAAATGAACCGGGCAGCTCGATCATGCCCGGCAAGGTTAATCCCACTCAGGTTGAGGCGATAACGCAGGTTTGCGCCCAAGTCATGGGCAATGACGCAGCGGTCGGTTTTGCCGGCTCCCAAGGGCATTTTGAGCTGAATGTCTATAAACCGATGATGGCCTATAACGTGCTGCAATCCATTCAACTGCTAGGCGATAGCGCCGTGGCCTTTACCGATAATTGCGTGGCAGGCATCGAGGCTGACGAGGAACGCATATCAAAACTGATGTGGGAAAGCCTGATGCTGGTTACTGCACTTGCACCTGAAATCGGCTATGACAACGCCACCAAAGTTGCCAAAACCGCCCATAAAAACCGCACGACGCTTAAGGAGGAGGCCATTGCATTGGGGTTCGTCGATGCAGAAACCTTTGACCGTGTGGTGCGGCCGGAAAACATGATCGGGC
>JAKITE010000085.1 GCA_021648225.1 Paracoccaceae bacterium | reverse complement strand
ATCCGCCCTTGCGAGGCCGGATTTCAGCGGTTCACGCAAGGGGCCTGCGGGAATAACCCTGCCATTGCCAAACCCGGTTTTGGCATCAATCACCACAATTGACAGGTCATGATGCAGGGCCGGGTTTTGAAATCCGTCATCCAGTAAAATAATCTGCGCGCCATCCTTGATTGCGCTTTCAGTCCCTGCTGTGCGGTCTTTGGCCACCCAGACCGGACCAAAAGCCGCCATCAGTAATGGTTCATCGCCAACCTGTGTGGCAGAATGCAAGCGTTCATCAACCCGCAAAGGCCCCGATGCCTTGCCACCATAGCCCCGGGAAACCACATGGGCGTTAATTCCGGTTTCCAAAAGCTGCGATTGCAGCGCAATTGTGGCGGGGGTCTTGCCAGTGCCGCCAATATTGATATTGCCGATACACACCACCGGAACCGATAGTTTTTGCCGTGGGCCTTTTGCCAATCGCCGCGCTGTAACACCGCGCCATATCGCTGCCGCAGGGGCAAGTAGTATCGGCCATAATCCAGCCTGATCTGCTGGACGGTTCCAGAAACGGGGGGCGCGCATCAGCCTTCCTCCGGCTGGAATTCATCTTTAACCAGTTCGATGATCTGGCCAAGCGCCTCGACCCCTTCGCTGCCCACGGTCCATGCCGCGGTTGCCAGTTTTGCCGATTGATCCGGCGCAAGGGTGTTTGTCAGATATGTGCCAAGCTGGTTCGGGTCTTCGATCCGAACCACTGCATCGCCATTGGCCAGTTGGCGATAGCGGGCACCATGGGGAAAGGTGATCGGCCCGCAAATAACGGCTGAACCCAATGCGGCTGCTTCGAAAGGGTTACAGGATGCGGGGCCGGTTAACGAACCGCCCATGACCGAAACCGAGGCAAGCCGATACCAGACGCCAAGTTTTTCAGGGTCGTTGGCCACCAGAACCTCGCATTGGCGATCCGGGGGTTTTCCGGTGTTTTCGCGTGTTACCCGCCAACCATCGGCGCTTAATATCCGGGTGATTTCCTTGGCATCCTCGCCCTGTGCGGGTGCCAGTATCATCAAAGCGGTCGGAAAAGATTTTCGCGCCAGATGATGGGCGTTTGAAATCGCCGAAAGCTCTGACATGCGCAAATGTGCACAGCACCAGATAGGCCGAGGCCCAAGCCCCGCAGAAATCGCACGTCGGCGTGGCGCATCATCGGGCATTGGCCAGGCCATTTCCGAAATTGGCAAAACCTGCGATATTTTATCCGCTGGAAACCCGAGGCTGGCCAGACGTTCGGCCGCAACCGTGCTGATCACCTGTGCTTTGTCAAACTGTGCCAGAACATGGCCGGCACTGCGGCGCAGGCTGCGGCGCGAAAGATCAAGCACCGGCATGTTTATCAAAAACATCGGCGCATTGGCGGATTTGTATTTCTGGATAATTCTGGCCTGAAACACCGGATCACCCCAAAGCAGCAGGTCGGGCTGCCAATGGTTCAGAAACCGGTCGATCGCGGCGTTTTCGTCTTTGGGCAGCTGAACGGTGGTCAGGGTTTCAATGCCTTGCCATTTGTCGACATTTGCGGCGCTCAGCAGGCAGCTGACATCTTCAAACTGTTCTTGCAGCATCTGGCCCAGTTCTCGCAATGGGCCGATAGGCATATCATCGGGCACATGCAGCCAGATCAACCGGCCTTTGGGCCGATCGCCATATTCCGCAGGAGCGGACGGGCTGACACGCAAAAAAGCGGCCAGCCGCGATGCGACTCCTGCGGTTGATGGCTTTTCGGACACGGGGTTAGCCCAGCTCCTCGGTTGGGCCGGCCTCTGCGGCCTCATCGCGCAGCCGGTGCAGATGGGCAATGAAATAGCGCATATGGGCGTTATCAACCGTGCGGTGGGCGGCGGCTTTCCATGCGTCAAAGGCTTTGGCATAGCTGGGGAAAATGCCGATTATATCAATATTATCCGTATCGCGAAAAACATTGGCTTGGGGGTCGGTTAGCTCTCCGCCAAAAACGAGGTGCAAGCGTTGGGTCATCGAGGTTCCTTTTTGATTGGGTTCCCTGATCAGGTAGCGGGTTTCTAGCGCGGCTTCAAGGCACGCATGATGTCTGCATGCACCGGTTTTGGCGCGGCGATGATACCTTTCAGCAGCGGTGTTGCATTATTATAAATAGGTGCCTTGCCCAGACGGTCGCTAATCATACCGCCTGCCTCCGATACAATCAGATCACCCGCCGCAATATCCCATTCCCACGCATCGCGCAGGGTTAACATACCGTCAAACCGCCCGTCGGCAGCAAGACATAGCCGATAGGCCAGTGACGGGCGAAAATGCCGTTCAAGATCAGGCACGCCGCCGGGCCAAAATTCTTCACGCAGGTTGGGTTTGGTGGTCAGGATTTTCGCAGCCGAAATACCGGCAGTTTTGCTAGGGGAAATCGGTTTGCCATTGCAGGTGGCACCGCCGCCAAGCGACGCCGCATAGGTTTGTTTGCGGATTGGCAAATGGACTATTGCTGCAATGATTTTGCCTTTTTCGGCTATGGCCAAGGAATGGGAAAAGCTTTGCTCGCCATTAATAAAGGCGCGGGTGCCATCAATCGGATCAATGATAAACACGCGCTCATGGTTCAGGCGATCGGGATTGTCTTCGGTTTCTTCCGACAGCCAGCCATAATCGGGGCGCGCTGCCAGCAATTCGTGATGCAGCATTTTGTCGATGGCCAGATCAGCCTCGGTTACGGGGCCCTGATTGTCGGTTTTGTCCCAGATTTCAGGGTTGGCCCTGAAATATTTCTTGGCAATCTCGCCCGCCGCCAAAGCCGCGTCTTGCAACAGGTCTAGATCACGCGCCGGCAATGGTCATGCTTTCCACCAAAAGGCTGGGCACCACCCGCGAAAGATGGCTGCGCCCGTCATTGGCAGCAATAATCGACCCGAGCATATCGCGCAGGTTCCCCGCCACGGTGCATTCATTAACCGGACCGGTAATTTCGCCGTTTTCCACCCAGAAACCCGATGCACCACGGGAATAATCGCCGGTATTGCCATTAATGCTGGACCCGATAAGCGAGGTGATGATCAGCCCCGTGCCCATATCCGAAATCAGCTCCGCACGGGTTTTATTGCCAGCGCTCAAGTTCAGGTTGCCAACACTGGGCGAGGGCGGCGCAGATGTGCCGCGCGCTGCACTGGCGGTGCTTTGCATATTCAATTTTCGCGCGGTGGCCAAATCAAGCGTCCAGCCTTGCAAAATGCCGTTTTCAACCAAGGCGCGGCGCTGCGTCAGCAGCCCTTCGGCGTCAAAAGGTTTGGAGCCGGCAACGCGAATGCGCGACGGGTCCTCAACCAGATCCATGCCTTGGGGCAATACCATTTCGCCAAGCGCGTCTTTCAGCCAGCTTGAGCCGCGCGCGATCATGCTGCCATTGATGGCCGAAACCAGATGGCCGATCAGCCCCGAAGAAATCCGTTCGTCATACAAAACCGGAAACGTCCCCGTGGGTGGTTTTTTGGCGCCTTTTCTAGCGATGGTGCGTTCTCCGGCGATGCGGCCAATATCGGCAGCGCTGGGCATATCGCTGGCAAAGGTCCGGCCCTCGCCGTTATAATCGCGCTCCATTTCCAAGCCTGTGCCGGTGATGGCCACGGCGGAAATAGAGGTGGATGTGCGCGAATACCCCCCCGAAAATCCGTTGCTGGTGGCCAGATGAATGCTGGTTTTGCTATACCCCGCACCGGCGCTATCGACTTTGTCAACGCCGTTAACCGCCAGCGCTGCGGCTTCGGCCTCCAGCGCGAATTGTTTCAGGGCATCGGGGTCGGGGGCTGCTGAGGGATCAGCCAGTTGCAATGCGTCAACATCCCAGTTCTGCGCCAAATCTGCCGGATCGGCCAAGCCGATATGGGGGTCTTCGGGCGCTTCGCGCGCCATAGCCACGGCGCGTTCTGCCATGGTTTCGATGGTTTCCGAACGGCTGTCTGAAACCGAAACGCAGGCTTGGCGCTGGCCAATCATAACCCGCAATCCCAGATCAATACCCTCGGCGCGTTCTGCATGTTCAAGCGCAGCGTTCGCCACTTCGATCGACAGGCTGTCGCCCGAAACCACGATTGCATCTGCGGTATCGGCACCGGCCTTTTTGGCGGCAGCTAAAATTGCCTGCGAAAGCGTTTCCAAATCTGTCATATTATTCCCGTGCCATGCTGATAAAGCCAAACCGGATGCACCACCGGCCTGACAGGCAAGCTAATGGCTGGCCCGCCAATGAACAACCGCCCCTTGGCAAAAATAATCCCGTGCTAGCATAAATTCGGCTATCATACCCTTGTCAGCTTTCAACGCAGGGGTGAACCATGCCAACCAGATACAGCAGTAAAAAGACCCAGCGGTTTTATTTTATGCAAGACGGGGAGGAAACCTCGCTGGTGCTGATTTATGGTGACAAGGTCGAAACCATGACCGGAGCAGCCTTTAAGGGCGCGGGGTATATCAAGGTTAAATACCGTGGCCGTATCGGCGCGCTAAAACGCTATGCAAACGGCCCCGCCCTGATGGATACCCGCGCGCTGGAGACCTATTTTCTGGATGTAGGCCAAGGCGATGCAGCGTTTATTGTCACGCCGAACAATACCAAAATTCTGGTGGATGGCGGCATTACCAATTCCACAGCTGAATTCCTGATCTGGAAATACCGGCTGGACCGTGACGGCAATGAATTGACCATTGACCACCTGTTTCTAGGGTCAGGACCTATTAATCCTGCACCATCAGCGCGAGATCAGTTTTTGCTGCAAAGCCGTGTAAAATATGAAGATGTGGCGGGGTCACATGCGAGTATTTTGCGCGGCTTTGCACCGAAAACTGGCCGCGCCCTGCGGGTTCACCCTGAAAGCCCTTCCTGCGGCTTCATTCAAACGTGACATAGAACCACTATGTTACCGTTTGAATTCATAGCATTAAGGGCTTTCAGCGTGAACTGATGGCGCAGGATTAATAGGTCCTGACCCTAAGCCATGCGCCAGTTTTCCGGGGGCGCTGGGCAGGGCCGGACGGTCTGAACAGCATTTGCTGTTTTCCACCGAAATCGCCGCCACATTTGGCGAAGACCGGTCAAACCCCGTTATTTTGCCCGAGACAACCCATGACGCAGACCCAAGCCTGCGCTATTCCGACAGCCTGCTAAACCGCGAGGCCCGCCAGCGGTTTATCAAAAAGCTTTCCGGCATCATCAATGTGCGCTCCAACGGCAAAGAATTATACGCAGCGCGACGGGTGACCGCATCCTATCAATGGGAAAGCTACGCCCCGATTGACGTGACCGAATTTGGCTAGAATTCGGGTGAATTTGCGCTTAGGTTGCTGCCATGACACGCGAAGAATTTGATATATTTTGCGGCAGATTGATCGCGACAACCAATGTAATCCAGTGGGGCAATGCCTCGGTCTGGAAGGTTGGCGGCAAGATATTTGCCATCTGTTCACGCTGGGGGCAGGGCGAGGGGCCGAAATTCAGTTTTAAGTGCTCGGATTTGGCATTCGAGATATTACCGCAAATGCCCGACATCATTCCCGCCCCCTATCTGGCGCGGGCCAAATGGGTGCAATTGGAAAAACCCGAAGCATTATCCGCTGGTGAATTCAAAAAGCACATCATCGCGGCCCATGAAATTATCACCGCCAAACTGACCGAAAAACTGCAAAAAGAATTGGGATTAAAATGACAGACCTGACCGGAAAAACCGCCATCATCACCGGTGCCAGCCGAGGCATCGGTGCCGCAACCGCGCGTGAATTTGCCGCAAAAGGCGCGTCGGTTTTTTTAACGGCACGGTCCCGCGATCAAATCGAAGCCATTGTTAACGATATTCGTGCAACGGGTGGCAAGGCCGATTTTCTGGCCTCGGATATGTCGCGATACCTTGGCCATGATGTTGTGCTGCGCCGCTGTATTGATGCTTTTGGACGGGTGGATATTCTGGTCAATAATGCCGGCGTGATTGACCCGATCAAACGCATTACCGATAGCGACCCTACCGATTGGGCCAAAACCATTCAGGTCAATTTGAATGCGGTTTATTACGGTATGCGGGCGGTGCTGCCATTGATGGTGGAACAGGGTTCGGGCACGATTATCAACATTTCCAGCGGCGCGGCGCATAGCCCGCTGGAAGGCTGGAGCCATTATTGCGCTGCCAAAGCCGGTGCAGCAATGTTGACCAAAATGGCGCATCTGGAAAACGGTGATATTGTCGATGTTGTCGGCCTAAGCCCCGGCACGGTGATGACCGATATGCAGGTGCGCATCAAGGCATCGGGCATTAATCCGGTTAGCGAAATGGATCCAAGCGTGCATATCCCGCCGGAATGGCCCGCCCGAGCCATTGCATGGCTGGCAGGGGGTGCGGCCCACGAATTTGCAGGGCAGGAAATAGCCCTCAGGGATGAAGAAATCCGGCGGCGGGTTGGCTTGATTTCATAAAAATTGCCGCCATTTCCGCCTCGGGATACCCGCCGGCTTCTTTGTTGCCATAAATACTCAAATCCAGCCGCAGCATCGCTGCTGCTGCACCCGAAGGCGCAGCCGAGGGCCATGCCCGAGCGGGCTTTTTTTGGCATGCGGCAACTTCTCCTGATATTGTTATGGATTGCAATTTTGGAATGTATTATGCAGGATGGTTAAGGCCTGTCCAAAATGGCTGCACAAGATTCGGGGACGTTATGACCAAACACCACCAGCCACAATTGGATACCTCGCCAGAGGTCAGCGATGAAATCCGCCAGACCACCTGTTATATGTGTGCCTGCCGTTGTGGAATCAATGTCCATATGAAAGACGGCAAGGTCAAATATATCGAGGGCAACAAAGACCATCCGGTCAATCGCGGGGTGCTTTGTGCCAAAGGCTCGGCTGGAATTATGCAGCATTACGCGCCTTCTCGTCTGCGCAACCCGATGAAACGGGTTGGCGAACGTGGCGAAGGCAAGTTTGAAGATATTTCATGGGACGAAGCCTTTGAAATTGCCGCTGGCTGGCTGAAACCCATTCGTGAAACCGCACCGGAAAAGTTGGCGTTTTTTACGGGGCGGGATCAATCGCAATCCATGACAAGCTGGTGGGCGCAGCAATTTGGCACGCCAAATTACGCGGCCCATGGCGGGTTTTGCTCGGTTAATATGGCGGCGGGCGGCATCTATACCATGGGCGGCGCGTTCTGGGAATTTGGCACGCCGGATTGGGACCGGACCAAATTGTTCATGATTTTTGGTGTGGCCGAAGACCACGATTCCAACCCGATTAAAATCGGCCTCGGGAAATTGAAAGCACGCGGTGCCAAGGTCATCGGGGTTAATCCTGTTCGTTCGGGATATAACGCCATTGCCGATGAATGGGTCGGGATTACACCGGGCACAGACGGGTTGTTTATTCTTGCACTTGTGCATGAATTGCTGCGCGCCGGTAAGGTCGATCTGGATTATCTGATCCGCTATACCAACCTGCCGTTTCTGGTGAACACCGATGCGGCCAGCGACGAATCTGGCCTGATGATCCGTGATAAAAACGGCAAAGAAATGGTTTGGGATCGGGTGAATGGTAAGGCGGTTCCATGGGATACCGTCGGTGTAAAACCTGCGCTGCACGGCGACCAAACGGTTGATGGTATCACCTGCAAACCGGCATTTCAGATCATGGCTGATAAATACATGACCGACGAATACACGCCCGATGCAGTGGCCGAACGCTGTGGTATTCCGGCGGATCGTATTCGTAAAATTGCTGCCGAACTGGCGCGGGTGGCGTTTGAGGAAGAAATAACCCTCGACATCCCTTGGACTGATTTTAAGGGCGAAAAGCACGAAAAAATGATTGGCCGTCCGGTCAGTTTCCATGCCATGCGTGGTATTTCAGCCCATTCCAACGGCTTTCAAACTGCCCGCGCGCTGCATATGCTGCAAATCCTGCTCGGCTCGGTTGAATGCCCCGGCGGCATGCGGTTCAAACCGCCATACCCCAAACCGGTTGAGGGTCACCCGAAACCCCACCATACCGTCACCCCCGGCAAGCCTCTGAATGGCCCGCATCTGGGTTACCCGCGCGGGCCGGAAGACCTGTGTCTGGATGAAAACGGCAAAGCCAAACGCATCGACAAAGCTTTTACATGGGAAAATCCGCTATCGGCCCACGGCATGATGCATATGGTGATTTCCAACGCCCATGCCGGTGACCCGTATAAAATCGACACGTTGTTTATGTATATGGCCAACATGTCGTGGAACAGCTCCATGAATACCGGCGGCGTTATGGATATGCTGCGCGACAAGGATGAAAACGGCGATTATGTCATCCCGCATATCATTTATTCCGATGCGTATAGCTCAGAGATGGTGGCTTTTGCCGACCTTATTCTGCCCGACACCACCTATCTGGAACGCCATGATTGCATCAGCCTGCTTGACCGGCCAATTTGCGAACCCGATGCCGCCGCAGACAGTATCCGCTGGCCGGTGGTCGAGCCTGATCGCGATGTGCGCGGTTTTCAAACGGCACTAATTCAACTGGGTGTGAAACTCGGATTGCCGGGTATGACCAATGAAGACGGCTCCGCGATCTATAAAGATTACGCTGATTACATCACCAACCACCAACGCCGCCCCGGCGTTGGGCCGCTGGCCGGGTTTCGTGGCAAGGATGGCAAAGGCAAGGGTCGCGGCGAACCCAACCCGAACCAGATCCAGCAATATATTGATAATGGCGGGTTCTGGATTGACCATATCGACCCTGAAAACGCCTATTTCAAGCCATGGAACAAAGGTTATCAGCAATGGGCGGTGGAGCGCGGTATTTTTGATGTTGAAATGCCTTATGTGTTTACGGTTTATCAAGAAATCCTGCAAAAATTCCGCAATGCAGCCGATGGCAAAGGCGCGCTCCAGCCGCCTGAACATCTTCGCGCGCAATTGTCTGCCACCATGGATCCGCTGCCGATCTGGTATGAACCATTTGAGCAAAGCATTGTAAGCGTTGATGAATATCCGATCCATGCCCTGACCCAGCGCCCGATGGCGATGTATCATTCCTGGGGGTCGCAAAACGCATGGTTGCGGCAAATTCACGGCACCAATCCGATGTTTATTTCCGGCGCGCTGTGGGAAGAACACGGCTTTACGGATGATGACTGGGCGGTAATAACCTCGGTTCACGGCGAAATCGAAGTGCCGGTTGTGCGCATGGATGCCCTGAACGGCAAAACCATCTGGACATGGAACGCCATTGGCAAACGCAAAGGCGCGTGGGCCTTATCGACGGACGCGCCCGAGGCCACCAAAGGCTTTTTGCTGAATCACCTTATTCATGAATTGCTACCCTCCAGGGGTGATGGTTTGCGCTGGGCCAATTCTGATCCGGTCACGGGGCAGGCGGCTTGGTTCGACTTGCGGGTTAAAATCAAACGGGTGCCGCCGCCAGATCATATCCAGACCCAACCGGATATTCCGGCGCAAACCTCGCCGGTTGGCGTTGGCCCGAAAAATGTATCTTACGGGAAGGAATGGTCATGACCCAATTACCAACCCAAACCGCCAAAAAACTCGGCCTTGTCATTGATCTGGATACTTGCGTTGGCTGCCATGCCTGCGTGATTTCCTGCAAGGAATGGAACACCACCAGTTACGGCGCGCCGCTTTCAGACGTTGATGCTTATGGTGCAGACCCTGTGGGAACGTTCCTTAACCGCGTGCATACATTCGAGGCCAAAGCCGAGGGCTGTTCCGCCCAAACCGTGCATTTCCCCAAATCCTGCCTGCATTGCGAAGACGCGCCTTGCGTCACCGTTTGCCCCACGGGCGCGAGTTACAAGCGTGAGGAAGACGGCATTGTGCTGGTCAACGAGGACCATTGCATCGGCTGCGGCTTATGTGCATGGGCTTGCCCGTATGGCGCGCGCGAACTCGACAAGGTCGAGGGGGTAATGAAAAAATGCACCCTTTGCGTGGACCGGATTTATAACGAAAATATTCCTGAGGATGAACGCGTGCCAAGTTGCGTAAAAACCTGCCCCGCAGGCGCACGTCATTTTGGTGATTTTGCGGATCCGAATTCAAATGTTTCCATTCTGTCTGCCGCGCGCGGCGGCATGGATTTGATGCCTGCCATGGGCACCAAACCCGTTAACAAATACCTGCCACCCCGACCCAAAGCCGACATCACACCAGAACTTGATGTTCTGGGGCCGCTTTTGGCGCAAGACGAAACAACAGGCGGCTTTATCGGCTGGCTTGATCGCACATTGGAGAAGCTCTGATGCATCCAGCACCATCAGTTATTGTTTTCACCGCCCTGTCGGGGCTTGGTTTTGGCCTTATCTTCTGGATGGGCCTTGGTCTGCCGGATGTTTCGGGTATGGTTGTGGTCGCGGTGTTTGCGACCCTTGGCCTAGGCCTTGCCACCATTGGCCTGCTGGCCTCGACCTTTCATCTTGGCAATCCGCAACGGGCATGGCGGGCGTTTAGCCAGTGGAAAACCAGTTGGTTATCACGCGAAGGCATTCTGGCGGTGCTGACCCTGATTGTATTCTTTATTTATGCCTGTTGCTGGGCGTTTCTGGATACCCGCATCGCAGCGCTTGGCTGGCTTTCATCGGCGCTGGCGGCGGGCACTGTGTTTACCACCTCGATGATCTATGCACAGATGAAAACCGTGCCGCGCTGGAACGCGCATTCAACCACATTATTGTTCTTTTTATATGCAGCCGCAGGGGGCGCGTTGCTGGCCGCACAAATGCAGGTGGCCGGAGTTTTGCTGGCCATTCTGGCTGTGGTGCAGGTATTGGCATGGATGCAGGGCGATGGAGCTTTTTCCAAATCCGGCCATACCATTGAAACCGCCACGGGCCTGTCGGGGCTGGGCAAGGTGCGGCTGTTGGAAAAGCCGCATTCCGGCAGTAATTACCTGATGCACGAGATGATGCATGTGGTCGGGCGCAAACACAGCGCCAAACTGCGGATGATCTCGATTGCGCTGACAGCGGTTATTCCGGCGACGTTGATTTTGTTTTCGGATGCAGGCCATATCATTGCGGCGCTGGTGATTTTGCTGCATGTGGTCGGGCTGTTTGTGTCACGTTGGCTGTTTTTTGCCGAGGCCGAGCATGTGGTAGGCCTGTATTACGATAAACGCTAGGCAGCGGTGCGTGGAAACCACGCACCCTACGGGTTTTATGCCTGTTTGTGACAAAGCGTTACAATTTTCACGCGAAATTCATTTCTATTTTGCCGCCGGTGCTGGTCAAACATGGGGACCCTGATTTTCGGGTATCGCTGCATGGAGGCAATAATGGCACGTAAACCGTTTGACTGGAAACTTAGGCATCTGGCTGTAATGATTATCGGGGCCATATTGGTCTACGGGTTTCTGGAATCGCGGGCGCAATGGTCACCCATGCATAAATGGAACCGGGCGGTGGGCGATGCCTCGCTGGTTCTGATTGCCTTTTCCATGCTGATCGGGCCATTGGCGCGACTTTGGTCCAAGGCCAAACGTCTGATCCCGTGGCGCCGCGAATTTGGTATTTACGGGGTTATTTTGGCATTTGTGCATGCAGCAATCATTCTGGTTGGCTGGATGGAATGGGACCTGTTTCGCCTGATCGGTATGGAATTCCACCCCGGGTTTGAACGCTATGTAATGTTTCAACACGGGCTGGGGCTGGCTAATCTGATCGGGGTTGTCGGGTTGTTTTATGCGCTGGTACTGGCGCTGACCTCCAATGATTTCAGCCAGCGCAAACTTGGCAATTCGGTTTGGAAATTTGTGCAGCAGGGCACCTATATCATGTGGGGGATTGTTGTGATCCACACGGCGTATTTTCTGTTTATGCATTTCCAGGATTTCCATCGCGGAACACCGGAACCAAACTGGTTTCGCTGGCCGTTTGTGTGGCTGGTTGTCAGCGTTTCGGTGCTGCAATTCGCCGCCAGTATTAAAACATGGAAACGTAAACTGGCTGGGGCGGCGGTGGTGGGGTAGAACCCCACCCTACGGGCTTTATTAAAGGCTCTCGCGAGCTTGCAATGTCATTTGATGATCCGGTTTTTTTGATTCCGTAAACCAGCGCAGATCATTGCGCAGGGTGACAACCGAGCCGATGATGATCAGGGCCGGACCTTTGATGGTTGAATCCGCAACCCGTTGGTGAATATCCGATATGGTTCCGGTTATCACCTGTTGATTGCTGCGGGTGCCGTTATCAACCACCGCTGCCGGTGTGGCCGGATCCAGCCCGTGTTTCAGGAATTGTTCCGACAGAATATCAAGGCTGCCAAGCCCCATATAGACCACCACGGTCTGGCTTGGGTTGATCAGGGTTTGCCAATCCAGATCAAGCACGCCGTCTTTGCCATGCGCCGTGATCAACACACAAGATTGCGCGTGGTCTCGATGGGTCAGCGGAATGCCCGCATAAGACGCACAGCCAGACGCGGCTGTAATGCCGGGGATCACCTGAAAAGGCACCGCGTTGGCGGCCAG
>JAKITE010000084.1 GCA_021648225.1 Paracoccaceae bacterium | reverse complement strand
TGATCGAATTGTAAATCCGCTGCGAAACCGGCGTTTCATTCAGCAAGGTTTGCACCTGTTCCACCAATGGCCCATGCAGCGCGATTTCGCGCATCGGCTGGTTGATCATCGACACCAGATGGCCCATCAGGTCATCGCGCAATTGCGCATTTGCTTCGCCGACAAAGGTAATATTCCAGTCGGCCCGCATCCATTCAACCACCAGATTTTCATCTAAAGGCCCCTGTAGGCCAAGCATCATGTATACTTTTAAGGCTTCAAACAGCAGTTCGGGGTTGTTCAAATTGGCCTGCATTTGCCGTTCAAGTTTCAGCAGCAATCGCGGCAACATCATCTGGTTCAGGGATTGACGATAGGTCTGATAGGCCTCGGAGCCAATCGCATCACCTTGATATAACCCATAAGTCAGCCGCCGTTCGGGTTCTATGTCGCCCTGCGCGGGGTTGCCCGGAAGAGTGCGCAAAATATTCAATGGCCCGACAATTGGCACAAGGTTTGTATCGCTAATGGGCGATGACGGAACCGTGCTGGCAATTTCATCATACAGTTCGGCTTTTTCGGTGGCATTGGCGATCATCGCCTCGTTACCAAAATAGCTAAGCGTCCAGAGTGAGCCAATGCCGGCCGCCGCCAAAACCGCCAGTGTGACCGATGTGCGAACAAACCATTTATAGCGTGTCGCCACTTTGTCATGGGCCGAAACCAGACCGGATTCGCGAAAAATAACCGTGTCCATCAACCGTTTCAAAAAATAACTACGCCCCTGCCCTGATCCCGTGCCAATCGCCTGCCGCCCGATGCCAAAGGTGCGCGCCATGCCCATCATCAGCCGGTCAATCGGGGTGCCTTCTTGCGTGCCGGAGGTAAAATATACCCCGCGCAGCAATTGCAATTGCTCAAATTTATTTTCCTGAAAAACCGCGTTCATAAATTCACGGGCAACCCCCTGAAGCGAGGCCATCTGTTGGGCAAACCCCGAGATCAACCCGCGCCGTTGCGGGTCGGTTTCCTGTTGCAAGCGTTCCAGCGACAGGTTGTTGATCTGATTCAGCAAATGCCCGAACTGTTCGTCAAAATGCTTTAGCGGGTCAGCCTTTTTCTTGGCTTTGGGGTTTTTGAGCTTAAACGTAAACCCCCAAACCTGTTCGCGGTCTTCACGGCCCAGATTTTCAAAAAATTCGGCAAAACCGGCGATTAGGTCCGCCTTGGTGAACAACACGTAAACCGGAAAGCGCACACCCAGTTGGTCGCGCAATTCCGCCAGCCGTTGCTTGATAGATGCCGCATGTTCTTTGCGTTGCGCGGCATTCTGGGTGGAAAGGTCAGACAGTGAAATCGCCACAATCGCGCCATTGATCGGCTGGCGTTTGCGGTTTTTGCGCAGCATTTTAAGAAATCCGAACCATGCTTTGCTATCGCTTTCCTCATCGCTATCTTGGGTGGTATAACGGCCCGCTGTATCAATCAACACAGCCTCGTCCGTAAACCACCAGTCACAATTTCGGGTGCCGCCAACGCCGCCTAATGATTGCATGCCCATGGTTTTTGCCAATGGAAAATTCAACCCCGAATTAACAATAGCCGTGGTTTTCCCCGCCCCCGGCGGGCCGATCATCACATACCACGGCAGTTGATAAACCGATTTGCCACCCAATTTAGATTTTCGCAAAACCTTAAGCGCTTCTTTCATGCGGCCGCGCATTTCTTTTAGCTCTTCTTTAACAACCTCGTCGTTTTCATCTTCTTCGTCCTCGGCGATCATTTCATCGCCGATACGGGCCTCGCGTTTACGGCGGCGCCAAGACAGGAAAATCAACAGGAATATTGTGAACAGAAACAGGCCAACAATCCAGATGATGCGTTCAAGAATACTGTCAAATGGTTGCCAGCCGCCAAGCGACAATAAAGGTCCGGCAAACCAGATGGCCAGACAGATAATCAACGTGGCCGTCAGAAAAAGAAGTATCCGGTTGCGGAATATCCGCTGAACTATAAAACGCATCATTTGTCTGTTCTACCTTACCAAAATTACGTCAACGCGGCGGCTTTTTCGTTTGTCTTCAACGCCATTGGCATCGAGGATCAATTCCCGATCGGCGCGGCCCTCGGCGCTTAGGCGCGAGGGGTCATCAAAATTTCTGGCCAAAACTTGTTCCACCGCCTCGGCACGATGGCGCGACAGGCTTTCGTTATTGGGGAATTTAGCGGTGGCGATCGGGTCGCTATCCGAATGACCGGCAACAATAATATTGCCCTCTTCACCATTTAGCGCCGCTGCAACCCGTTGCAGCCGCTCGGGATAACCGCTTTGCAAAATGTCGCTACCCGCGCCAAACATTTCTGCGCCAGCAATGCTGATCACCAGCGTGTTGCCAACCTCGCGCACCGTCACGATGCCCT
The DNA here is from genome assembly GCA_021648225.1 of Paracoccaceae bacterium. Classification (GTDB taxonomy): domain Bacteria; phylum Pseudomonadota; class Alphaproteobacteria; order Rhodobacterales; family Rhodobacteraceae; genus UBA3077. The sequence continues at coordinate 10,312 of JAKITE010000084.1, read as the reverse complement.
CGGCAATTTCTGCATCCAGAAACCCTTTGACACGGTCGATACGTTCTTCGACCTCGGGGGCAGGTGGTGGTGGCGGGGGCGGCGGGGCCATACGGGTTAGCTCAATTGGCGAAGGCGTGCCGATTTGCGCCAAGCTGCCTTGCAGCCGTTCGGTATTGCCTGATAGCAAAAACGTCAGGGCAACAAATATCCCGCTAAGCACCACGGTCAAAAATCCGGTAATAATCCATAGCGGCAACCAGATATTCAGCGCCCGATGCGCAACTTTCAGGCCTTTCCAAAACGGCGAAAGCGCATGTTCCTGATCGCCACGATTAGCACGAATAAGCCGCGCCAGACCTTCGCGGATACGCAGGTGTTTGTCACTGCCTTGGTGTTCCACCCTTAAGCGGCCCTCAAACCCGAGACTGAGGCAAATGTAAATAAATTCCAGCATATGCAGGTTAACGCTTGGTTCCTGCTCCATACGCGCCAAAAGATCAAAAAACCGATCGCCACCATGGGTTTCTTTATGAAACGTCCCGACCATGGATTGCGTGGTCCAGATCGAACGCCCGCCCCACGGCGTGTTCAGCACCACATCATCCACAGTGGCACAAAGCGCATATCGAGCGATATTGACAGTTTGGGCCGGAATGCCCGCATGCAAGGCACGCTGTTCAAATTGCTGAATTTCATTAACCACCGCATTGCGCAGTGCGGCGGGGTCATTATGTTGGGCACGGTTGCGAATACGGCCAATCAACGCAAATATTTGCGAAGCCGCTGCATTCAGCGGGTTCATGCCCGTTAAGGCAAACCCGCCATCATCCGCCCCGCGTTGTTGCGGTGCGGCCTGGGGCTGTTGTTGCTGGGGGGGCGGCTGTTGTGGCGGATACCCCGGTTGCTGGCCAAACCCCTGTTGGGCTGGTGGCTGTTGATATTGCTGTTGCGGGGGCGGCGGTTGATATTGCTGTTGGGGCGGTTGATATTGCTGTTGGGGCGGCGGCACCGGTTGTTGCGGCGCGGGCGCACGACCACCGGGGCGCAGGTTTACGATGGTTTTTTCGGTATCGTCCGGTTCGGCAAATGGATCATCATCGCTCATGTTTCAACTCCCCTCATGCGTTCCGAATTGCCCAGAGTTCCATCTCCAGCCCCGGCAAATCACCCGCCACATGCACCGCCAAACCACCCGAGGTGGTTAACTGCTTCCAAAGATCGCCAGAGCGGTTCAGCTCAAAATAGGTCACGCCGGAATGAAACGGAATTTGGCGCGGTGCCACCGGCATTGGCCGCATACCAATGCCCGGCAAAGCCGAGTTAACCAGCTGGCGAATACCTTCAACCGGCCCTAATTTCACTTGCGTGGGGAAATGTTTGCGAATGGTTTCAGGCGGCACATCTGCACTGGCTGCCAGCACAAAACTGGCCCCCTGCAACAGACGTTTATCGGCAACCATACCCACAGAAATACCGTATTTGCGCTGCTCCAGCGGAATTTGCACGGCGTTTTGTTCCAGCACGGCCGATAGATATTGGCGCAAAGCCCGCATGACCTCGCGAAAAGTCGTGGTCAGATCATCATGCTGATACAGCGAAAATTGCGGTGGTTTTTTGGTGGCATCCATAAAGGTCGAAAGCTCTCCGGCCAAACCGACCAGCAATTGATAGACCATCACCGGGTGCGCGTTTTGCAAGGCGGAAACATGCCGCACCATCGGCAAATACCGGTTTACGCAGATCAATAACAAAAAATCCGAAATCTCTGCCACGGCTTTGGCGGGGCCGGATTCCACCAGCCTGCCTGAAAGGGCCTCGGAACGGTGGCCAAGCAACCCCTCGACCTCACGCACAAAATCCGCCAGCGTCAGGGATGCGCGAATATCCAGACAGCTAGGCACAAAGCTGCGATCCAGCACGACTTCTTTGTCGGATTTGACTTCGATAATTTTGGCAATCGGAATGATCAGCTTGTCGGAAATATCATCGACATCCAGCGCCAATTCCAGCCGCAGTTTACCCACCGCCAAGGTCGCCGGTGATTTTTCATTGCCCACCGCATTGGTGATTTCAATTTCAGCCGGTGCAAACCGCGCGGCGGAACGTTCCGCCCCCGAAAGATCAACCTCAGTGGCACCATGACGACGGGTTGGCACCGTCAAATACACCACGGTATTTTTAATGCTTTCGGGCACATCCATCGCGGGCGGGTGGTTTTCGGCCTGAGGCACCCGAAACAGCGCGCCATCAGGGGTTAACCCCGATGCAGTTTTCAGCGCAAACTTGCCAAGCCGCAGCAATTCATTGTCGATTTCCAGTTCCGACACGCCCCAAGCATGCGGCGCAATACTGCCAGTAACACCGGCAACCAGCGATTCTACATAGCGGTCGTTTTGCTGAAAATGCTGAGGCTGAAGAAACAGCCCCTCGCTCCAGACAACTTTGTTATCCCATGCCACTTTTTAATTCTCCCGTTACGCAGGGCGTTACCCGCCCCGTCACTCTAACGTATTTTTTTCAATTGGTCTTCATATGCTTTTGCAAAAGCTTTACCGAATAAAGCCTGAAAGTCATCTTCAGCTTCTGCGGCGATTTCACCATACATTTTTTCAAAAACATCCCATTTTTTGGCCTTTTTACCACCAAACAGGCCTTTTTTGGCTTCGATACGCTCCGACAGCATCGCCGGATCAAATTTAGCCAGCATATTTTTGATCGCGGCCTGCATGCCGGTCATCATCGCAACCTCATGGGCCTTGATGTCATCCATGGCTTCTTTGGCGGCTTTTTCAGCAGAAAGATAACCCGGCATGTTGGGTTTTAGCATGGCCTCAACAGCCTGATCCCCGCTGATTGAAAATTTAATCGGGTTATTGCCATCGGGCGAAATCATGGTTTGGCCAAGCCGGAATTCGGATTTGATCGAAGCGCGGGTCATCAACACCTCGCGCAGACCTTCGACCATAATGCGATAGGCCGCACCGCTGCGCTGCATCGCGGCAATCAGGTCTTGATCAGGAATATCCAGTTCAGCCGCATCAGCCGCGGCAAAAAATGCCCGCGCGGCATCGCCGGAAACCGGCCCTGCTGACACTGGCGCGGGTTCCGTAGTTAGCGGTATAGAAGCCTGAACAGCGGCGGGCGGGCTTGGGGCCGAAACAGACGGGGCTTGCGGTTCTTGGAGTGGCGCGGCTGTAACCGGAGGGGGCGCAACCGGTGTGGATAAATCCCAGTCATCAGGAATAACATTGCCACCACCACCACCGCCTGCGGTAAAGCTCGGTTCTGATGGTTCCAGATCAGGCGCGGCAAAAAAATCATTGGCCGAGGAGGAATGGCTTTGGGCACTTACCGGATCGCCGTCAAACGCATCGGCAATCGGCCCGCCAAACATGTCTTCGTCTTCGGGAATAAGCGGCGCAGGGTCAGGCGCGGGCGCGGATAACCCGCTGGCATCCGGGCCTTTGGCGGGGCCGGAACCCAGCAGATCATTCAGAAAATCGCCGCCGCCTTGCGCCAAACCCGGGTCATTCAGCCCACCAACAAACCCGTCAGCAGGCGCGGGGGCCATGGGCATCAATGGGTCATTGGCCATCGGGGCGGCAATATTTGCATAAGGATCAATCGGCGGCGCGCCCATGCCGGCAGAAATTTCCACCCGAAATTCAAAGCCGCCAACCAGAATGGTATCGCCGTGATTTAACGGTGTCGGGGTTGGGCCAAGCGGTTGCTGGGTGTAATTCAAAAAAGTGCCATTGGTGGAAATATCCAGCAACACATATTCGGTGCCGCGTTCTTCAATCACGCAATGGCGCGATGATATGGCCCGATCAGGATCGGGCAAGATCATATCATTGCCGTCAGCACGGCCTATCGTTAGCGCACCGTTATTCAGCATTGTGCTGCCCGCGCCCCCCGGCATTGCACCGGTGCCCTGCATATGTAGTGTTAGACCCATTATGTGCTTTTCAGCCTCCGATCATGACTTGAAAACACCCCAGAACAACCTTGCCGCCATGGGCGGTGCTGTCGCCCATCCGAACCGCTGGTTTGCCACCGATCATAACGGTTCCCGAGCCGGGCAGCAACGTATCGGGCGGACCAACGCAAACCGCCATGCCACCAGCATTGGCCGCAGGTGGGCCGCCAATCAGAACAGTCATGGCCCCGGGTGGCAAGATTGGCCCGCCAACATGGGGAACCGGCCCTGTGGTCATGGGGCAGACATGCATATCACCAATTCGCGCAGCAGGTTTACCCATCCCAGTTCCAATCCATATGCCAAAGAATCAAAGGCTTAGCCATGATACCCATATTTTTCGATTTATCCAATGGGAGCCTCCGCATTGTTTTCCGCTTCTTCGCCAATTTGGCCATTGCCGCCTTTGGCCACATCCAAGCCGCGCGCCAGCAATAGTTGCCCTTGTCGGTTGATGTCTTCGGGCAGTTTATGGCTGAAAAAGGATTCCAGCTGAACCGAAAATATCAATAGCCCAACCAGTTGCGGCGGCGCCATTGGCGGTTCTTCGTCATCCGGCAAAGGCACGTTAAACGCCGCCTCGGCCATTTCGACATCGGAATCCCCCGGTTCCTGCGCCAGTTTCTCCGCTGCCTTTTTGGTTTCCTGACTAGGTTTAAACACCCAAGCCTCGGCTGCTTCCAATGCTTTGGTTTTTTTGCCGTCTTTCATGGTTGTATCGCGCGCTGCCAGACAGCCCCACCAGATGCCTTCGCGCGGTGGCAATGCCAGCGCCAGAATTTTGAGCGCATCCATCAGCAAGTTTTGCGCCACCAGTTCTTCGATCAGCTTTACCACCGGGTCGTCGTTTTTTGTTTGCGGCCGGAAAGGGAATTTCACCTTTCCCAAACGCACCACCTCTCCGGCAGAGCGTTTTTCCAGTTTGATTAAGCCTGTGAAGGCTGACTTATTATTCATATCATCCTCCCTAGTTTATCTTAACAATGCCGCCTTTGACGTTCAGCATTCCGCCGCCGTCAACATCGCCTTTGCCGCTGCCTTTTAGCTTAAAGGTCGAGCCTTCGAGTTTCAGCGCCGCGTTGGTTTTAACGGTCGCAGCCCCCGAAGCCTTAAGGTCCATTGTGCCGGTTGATTCAATGCTTATGGTTCCGGATTTAATCGAAATTTCGCTTGAGGTTATTTCAATAACCGAACTGCCAACCGTTAATTTAATGCTGGTGCCAGCCTCGATCTCCAGATTGCTGCCAACGTCGATTTTATAATCAACGCCAATGTCATCGGTTTTGTTATTGGCAATGGTGACTTCTTCATCATTGTTGATCGTGGACTTACGGTCAGTTTCAATGGTGTTGATTTCACTGCCTTCTTTAATCGTAAACGTATGATCGCCGGTTTCGATTTCTTCGGTTTTATTGGCGTAAATCTTTTGGGTAAAATCCCCCGGATCGGTTTTTTCAAACCCGATGGAAATCTCGGCGTTGTTTTTAATGATCGCCATATAGTCTTTTTCAGACTGGAAGCGCACAAATTCTTCGTCTTTTTTATCTTCAAAAACCAGCTCATGAAAACCGCCGCCGCCTTTGGTGGAATTGGTTTTTAGACCATGCTGGGTTTTATTGGTTGGAAGCTCAAACGGGTGTTTTTTGGTATCATGGTATAACATGCCGGTAACAATTGGCCGGTCGGGATTACCTTCTTCGAACTGAACAACGACTTCCTGACCAATCCGGGGAATATGAAAAGCCCCCCAGCTTTGCCCCGATATGGTTTGGCTAACGCGAATAAAACAGGTGGTTTTTTCATCTTTTTTACCGACACGGTCCCAATGGAACTGGACTTTGATACGGCCATATTCATCGGTATATATTTCTTCGCCACTCGGGCCTGTCACCACCGCTGTTTGAATACCCGAAATAATCGGCTTAGCTGTTTCAAGCGGCGCACGAAACGGTTCTGACTTTAGCTGAACCGAAAATTCGGATTCGTAGCTGTCTTTTTTGTCGCTATCAACATTGTTGCGATTATTATTGCTGCCATCACGACCGCTGGTGACATTTTCTTTGTCTTCGTCGGTTTCGATTTGCAATTTATGGGTGGCTGACAGCACCAGATATTCTTTGTTCAGGTCCGAGCGCGGGTGTTCTTTTAACCGAAACGTGCCGCCAGCAGCCATATTACGCACATTACATTTACCCCAAGTGCGTTTATACGCCGCTGCATAGGCTTCGGCACGAATGCGGGTGCGGGTTTTGCCATCATCCGCTGTGGTATGAATGCCAGGGTAATCGTAAACCTCGATTTCTTTATGGTTATGCTGGCCTTTGGCAATGGTTGTATTGGCCTTTAGATCGGTTGTCGGTTTGGTGAAATCATAATCGGTCAGGGATACTTTGCCGGTGTTTACCCGCTCGCTGGATTTCCATTCATAGATATGATCGGAGTCACGTTTGTATTCTTTTTCACGGAAATGAAATTCAATGGTTGCAGCCTGTGTCAATGCCGAATGCGACCCGGCCCCATCCGCAATCACCAGCGTTTCTTTGGAATTGTCATGGGTAAAGTAAAAATACATTCCCTCTTCTTCCATGAGACGGCAAATAAAATCGTAATCGGTTTCGCGATATTGCACCAGATATTCACGGGTCACAAAGCTCGACGAGGTTTTATCCTGAAAATCGGAAAACCCCCGATCGCCAAAGATTAGTTTGATAACGTCCAGCGCGGATAGTTCCTGAAAAATCCGGCAATCCGCATGCAAGGTCAAAAACCAGAACCATGGCCGCACCTCGGCACGAAACAGCGCCTGCGACCCAAATTTTCCTTCATAAGCGCAAGAAACGCAATGCCCGTGCCAATGGCGGGTGTTTTCTTCTTCGTCCTCGATTTCCAGAGACATTTTCTGGCCAACAATATCTTTCAGTTTAAGATCATGGTCGGGGGAAACAAATTGAATATCGGTTTCGGTCAACATTGACAGACCTTCGGAAATATCCGCCCTGACAAGTATCATTTTCTTGGGGTCGAGCGGGCCTTTTAACTTTAGTTTTCTGTTTTCCTGGACAGCATCAGCCATAGCAACCTCCTTTCGTAAAATGTTGAATTTTCAAAATCACTTCTGTTCTTCAATAATGTCTTTAAGCCTGCGAAGGCGTTCAATAATAAGCGGGTTAATACCCCATAGATTTCCGGTAAAAATACCTTCCGGCAAATCTATTTGTAGATCGTAAGATGATTGATAATTAATCATCCGCACCGGTTTCGGGTAATATTCCTCATCCGATAACATAGCACTAAGATAATCCTCTCCTTCTAAAATCCAATAGCTGTCATCACAAGCCAGCAGCAATATACCAGATTCTTTGTCATTCGTCATTACAGATCCCCCAATAAGGCAGCCAGATCATCATCCATATCGTCATCATCCCCAAGGTCCAAATCATCGTCATCGCCAAATCCCGACAATAGATCATCCAGATCATCATCGCCACCAAGATCAAGATCATCACTACCCAAATCCATATCCAGATCAAAATCGTCATCACCCAAGTCCAGATCATCACCGGTGCCATCAACCGCAGGGGTCGCTGCCGGGGTTGCCGGTTTTTTGGCCCCCGCCGCAAACCCGACCGAGGTTTTCATGCGCACCGAACCGCTGGATAATTGTTTGGCCCCGTCACCAGACCAAATCCCTAGCAATTCACCGCCGCCAACTGCCTGAAATGATCCAAGCTTGACCATATTCTGCCCCTGAACCGAAATCACAGGCATATAGCCCCGCGCAATCACCTCCGCACTGGTGCGCACGTTTAACAGGCGTTCGGTGCAGGGCAACGCCACCTGATCCCCGTATTGATCAGTCATATAATGAAACGGCATATCGTCCAGCGACAGAATGCTGCCAAGGCTCATATCTTTGCCTTGGCGTGCCAATGTTTCCCCCAGCAGCACCGCAACCAGCGTGGCCGGATTGGCCATCAACATAGAGCGCATGCCGTCCTGCACGTTGAATTCTTCATAATCAAACCGGTCCACCGGCTCGGTTTTTTTGCCATATGGCATGCGCAATAAAAACCGTGGCGTGGCAAGGCCCAGATATTTGGCCTCGGGCATTTCGCGCAATGCACCCCAGGTATCCTGCACCAGCTTATGGCGATCTTCGGGCTTGACGCCCATAAATGCAGTCGACATGGCTGAAACAAACGGTGCGTCCATATTGGCACAAATTCGTGCCATGCGCGCCAGAATTTCGGCGTGGGGCGGGGTTTCTTCCCATGTATATAAGCCAAATACCGCAGCAAACGGCCCGCCGCTTTCATCCATACGCGGCTTTTCAACCAACATATCATAGAGGCCGGTTTGGGCCATGTCTTCGACCCCTGCCAGATCAGCGGCGAATTCCTCAACCGACATATCGTAAACCACAACTTCAAGGCTGGCGCTGGCCTCGATGCGGCGGCCCAGCAATTCAATGGCACGCCAACCAGCCTCGACCGTTTGGAAATCGGGGTGATGCAACACGCTGCTCATGGCGGTGGATAATGCCGCATCCACGGCCGCAATCATTTCCTCGGTGCCGGTGTCTTTGGCGGCAACGATATGCGGGCCGATAATACGGCTGATCAAATCCCCGGCCGCGCTGGCCTCCAGCGTTGGGGTGCTGTCGCCAATCAGGTTTTGAAATTCGCTTAATCGCAGGTCGGCAGGCGCAGCACTGCCTTTGGCGCGTTTGTTGCTTTTAGCGCGAAAATCACCAAATTCACTGCCCCAGCCCTGCATTTTGGCAATCGCGGCATCCAGATTGCGCCCCGATACCAGATCACGGCGCAGCATTGACAGCTCGTTGAACATCTCCACATTTTCAAACAACTCATCTGGGTGCAGATCATCCAGCTCGTTCAACTCCACCTCAACAGCCGTGCCATCATTACCCAGCGGCAAGGTTAGCGTGGTTCGAAACCGCATGATGACATCTTCCATCGTGTCAAAATCAAGCAAATACCCTTTGCGTTTTGCCAGATCAGCGCCGGTTTCAAGATTGCCCTTGTTTCCCCGCCCCGAAAAATCGCCCAGCACGGCAATGCGGAATTTACGCCGAGACCCGGCCTCATCCTGCACTTTGGGGGCAGACATGCTGCCAAAATTCGGCTGGAAAGCAGATTTTTTAGGTTTTGCCACAGGGGTTTTCTCCGTTTCGGTGGTGTCGTCTTCCAGCAGATCGTCAAGATCAAGGTCATCATCTTCGCCAAGCAAGGCATCAAGATCATCATCGCTGTCATTATCCAGCAACGCATCCAGATCATCGTCATCATCGCCAAGCAGACCTGCCAAATCATCGCCATCATCACCGCTAAGCAAATCACCCAGATCATCGTCGTCACCGGTTAACAGATCGTCAAAATCGTCTTCGCTATCGACCATCAGATCATCAAGATCGCTTACATCAAGGCTGGTGTCGGCATCACCCAAAAGATCATCCATATCTAGATCATCGGGTTCATCAGAGGCTTCCGGCAGGTCACTCTCGGAATCCGCCAACATTGCCGCCAGATCATCGGTGGAAACATCTTCGGTTTCATCATCCATATCATCGTCGTCAAGCCCAAGATCACCAAGCAAATCATCCATGCTTTGCTCTGGTGCATCCTCGGCTGTGTCATCGGTAACCGCTGCCAACATGGCGTCCAGATCATCATCGCTGGGGGTTTCATCAACCGTATCCAGATCAGCAAGCCCGGCCAGAATTTCATCGTTTTGATCTGCGGTTTCAGTATCAGCTTCATCCGCGTCCAAACCCAACCCAGCAAGGATGTCATCGCTATCATCTTCTGGGATTCCTTCAGTTTCCTCAAAGGTCAGATCAGCCAGAATATCATCGCTGTCATCCTCAACCTCGTCTTCAACCGCGTCAAATGTCAGGTCGCCAAGCACGTCTGCTTCCGGTTCTTCTTCCGGCAAGTCTTCGGCCAGATCAGCCAAAATGTCGTCGCTATTGTCTTCGTCTTCCGCGTCAAGGCCCAAATCCAGACCGGCAAGAATATCATCACTGTTATCTTCCGGCTCTTCTTCAACTTCGTCAAAGGTCAAGTCCGCCAGAACATCAACATCCGCTTCGGGTTCGTCGGAGGCATCTTCTGCTAGCCCTGCCAAAATATCGTCGCTGTTATCCTCGGGTTCTTCCTCAACTTCATCAAAACTCAAATCCGCAAGAATGTCTTCTTCCGGCGCGTCGTCTTCGGGTGCATCACCGGCAAGTTCCGCCAAAATGTCGTCGCTTTGATCCTCCGGTTCCTGTTCCTCAGGTGTGGCTTCTGCCATATCAGCTAAAATATTCGCCCCGTCATCTTCCGGCTC
>JAKITE010000083.1 GCA_021648225.1 Paracoccaceae bacterium | reverse complement strand
CGAATGACCTTCAGCTTTTCATCACGCACAAAATCGGCGTTGAATTTGGCGGGGGGTTCCATGGCCGTCAAGCACAGCAATTGCATCATGTGGTTTTGCACCATATCGCGCAACGCGCCGGATTTATCATAATAACCGCCCCGCCCTGCAACCCCGATGCTTTCGGCCACGGTGATTTGCACATGGTCGATATGTTGCGAGTTCCATAACGGCTCAAACAAGGCATTGGCAAAGCGGATCGCCATCAGGTTTTGCACGGTTTCCTTGCCCAGATAATGGTCAATACGGTAAATCTGGTGTTCGTCAAAACATTCCGCCAGCTGCGTATTCAGCGCCTTTGCCGAGGCCAGATCATGGCCCAGCGGTTTTTCCACCACGATGCGGCTATCGGGTGCGGCAATGCCGTTGGTATGCAAACGGTGCGCGATTTCACCAAACAGGTTTGGCCCCACCGACAGGTAAAACGCCTGCACCACGTCTTTGCGCATCAGCTTTTTCAGCGGCTTCCAGCCCGCATCGCCCATGGCATCTATGGCAATATATTCCAGCGCATTCAGGAATATTTCCAGCAATTCGGGCGTGTCTTTGGCCGTTGGTTCAAATTCCGCCAATGCTTTGCGCACCAGATCACGAAAACCGGTGGAGTCCATTTTTGAACGCGCCGCACCGATAATGCGGGAACTTTCCGGCATTTGCCCCGAACGCATCCGCCGGAATAGCGCAGGCAGGATTTTACGGCGCGACAAATCACCGGTGGCGCCAAAAATTACCAGATCAAACTGATCAACCGGAATAACACGTGAAACCATGGTTTAGCCCTGCAAAATAGCGACGCAAAACGCGCGCGGATAAACTGTAGCACAAAGCAAGCTTTGCGGGGCCACTTGTTTCCTAACATTCCTTTACCGCGCGTCAAGATATATTGTGCGCAGCGGTATACAATTTTGGCTCTGACGCGGCTTTTTGCCAGCGGGTTTGGATATGGGCTTTTGATTTCAGATATTTAGGCTTAGAAAAGTCGGGGTTTTACAGGAGCAAGTAGTGAGTCTCGGATTTTCGATTCTGCGGTGGGTTTTCAGGCTGCAACGCAAGTGTTTTGCAAAACCAAAGACGGTTTTGCTGCTGGCCGTGGTAATTGCCGGTCTGGTTGGTGCGGGGGCGCCATTTGTCAAAACCTCGAATGATCCGTTTTTGCTGTTCGGGCCGGATAATATCCACCGCGTCAAACTGGAACAGCAAAACGCCGAATTTGGCGAAAGCAATCGCACCTTGATGTTGCTGGCGGTTGAAACACCGGCAGACCAGTTGATTTTGCTGGAGGCCGAACGCTATTTGGCTGGTATCCTCGACACCCCTGAAAACCCGCTGCGCCCCGATAATCTGGTAGATTTTGCAACGGTTTCCAAATTGCTGCCCGCACTTGGATATCCGCTGGAATATACAGCCCTGCGCGATGTGGCGATTTTGATCAACGAAAAACCGGCGCTGGGGGATACCTTTTTCAATGGTGACAAGACCGCGCTGATCCTGTCTTTGACCCTTGATCTGGCAGACCATACCGATGCGGGGTTGCAAATTGCCTATGCGCAGGAACAGGCCCTTGCCAGCCATATCGAAACCCGTTTTCCCGAGGTCAGCGTGGCCATAACCGGCAGCATTTCCTTAACCGAAGCCCTGCGCGATGCCATGACGTTTGACCGGAAATTCCTGTTTCCGCTGACCTTGCTGGTTAATTTTGCGGTGCTGCTTTTTGCGTTTGGCAATTTTCGCATTACCATTGCCACGCTCGGGGCCTCGGTGCTGTCGGTGGTGATGACGGTTGGTGTCGCCGGTTGGAGCGGCCATGTTTTTGCCACGGCGGCGGTTTCGTCTTTTTCGATTGTGATGACCCTGACAGTAGCATCCCTGATCCATATTATCCACGCCATCGGCGCGCGACAGCGAAACTTGCGATTTCAAACCAATGCTTCGGTTATTCTGGCCAGTTTTCGCAAATTGGCAATTCCGGTAATTGTTGCCCATGCCACCACCGCCGTGGGGTTTTTATCGCTAAATTGGGCAGACGCGCCTGCCTTTCGGGCCATGGGTAATCTGGTAGCGATTGGGCTGGTGTTTTCGCTGGTTATCGTGCTTTTTGTCGCGCCGGTTGTGCTATATCTGGGCTGCGGCAATGGCAAAATACATGACCAGCGGATGCGTAAAATTTCGCGCGTGTTGACCAGCACATGGGCAAAGGCCCCCGGAAAATGGGCGATCGGGGTTGGGGCATTGTCGTTGCTTGCCCTGCTGGGATTGGCCAAAACCACCTTTGACGACCAGTTTATCAAATTTTTTGCTGCCGACCATCCGATGCGCCAGAACATTACCGAAATCGGTGATAATATGGGCTGGTCGCAAACGCTTGATCTGGTGTTGCGTTATGAACAAGGGGCGTTGTTGCAGCCCCAAAGCTTTGTGCAGCTTGACGCCTTGATAGACCAGATCAAACAAATACCGGTTGTTTTTGATGTGAATTCCCCGATGCCGGTGATTCAGAATTGTTTTGATACCCGCACCCCGGCTTATACCGGCCTGCTGAAAGATGTGCCGCAAAAAATGTTGAATTACTGCGTGCGCAGCAACTGGCTGGTGACGGACGATGCCGGAAATGCCAGCTTTGCCGCCGGTTTTTCAGCCTTGCGGCTGAATGTTTTGCTGCCGCGCATGTCCTCGTCCGAGGTGCGAAATCTGGCTGAACGTATCGAGGCCAAAACGCTGGAATTCGGGTTTACACCTGAAACCGCTGCCGTGTCGGGCGTGAATGTGATGTCGGCCTATCTGTCAAAGGTCAATACCCGGTCGATGCTGGTCGGGTCTGCAATCGCCATGTTGGTGGTGTCGGTTCTGATCGGGGTTTTTCTGCGCTCGGCCGGTTTGGCATTGCTTAGCATTGTGCCCAATTTCCTGCCTGCCATGGCGGCACTGGGGCTTTGGGTGTGGTTTAACGGCGAGGTGGGCATGGCTGCGTCTATTATTGCCGCCATGACCTTTGGCATTGTTGTCGATGACACCATTCATATTCTATATGCCCTGACCCGGGGGCGAAAAAAGCAAACCAACCGCGGCGTGCAGCGGGTTTTGCAAAATGTTTTACCCGGGGTTTTAACCACAACGCTGGCTTTGGGCTTGGGCTTTGCCTTGATCATGCTATCGGGGTTTGCGGTTAATCAGCAACTCGGGTTTTTGACCTCCAGCACCATATTCATTGCATTTGTGTTTGATTTATTTGTGCTGCCATGGCTGTTTTTATATTTTTTTGGTCGGGACCGGCGCAAAAATATCTGATTTGCGGGACTTTGCTTGTGCAAGCTTTTGGCGTATATTCATAAAATATAAACCCAAAAATTAAGGACTATTTTATGTTGCGCCCAGTTATTTTTCTTTCCGCGCTTTTGCTGCCAAGCGTTACCTTTGCCCAATGCCCCGGACAAGCAGACCTGTATCAGGGTATTTCCCTAACTTTTGACACCCATGACACCGAAGTTTATTATACAGGGCTCGCCAATATGATTGTCAATGAAGGCTCTGATAACCTGCCGGATTCTGCGGCGAACTGGACCATTCAACTGGCATTCGGGGTTTTTGAAACTTATGTTTTTGAACGCGCACAAGGATACTGGACACCGACTTCTGCATTTCACCTGAGTTATGATTTTGATTATACCGCTGTGTTGCCGCTGGTCGCTGGCGATATCGGCGGCGGGGTTCAGACCCTTGTAGAGGAAGACGGCACCACCGAACCCGCAACTTATTCCTATTCGGTTCATGCAGTTGAAGACGTGGTTATCGGTGATTGCAGCTATGCCGCATTTGATTTTTACCAGACTTACCTTTTGGAAGGCGGCGGCTTTGGCATAACAAGATCGGTCTACCTGAAAGATATCGGAATAGCCTATATTGTTGAATCTTTCTGGGATAATCTTGGCCCATCTTTACGGGTAGCAACCGGCATTTCTGCTGATGGCTAGAATTTGCCCCACTTGACGACTCCCCCCTGAATAACATATTACATTTTTAATATATGAATTTTTTGGTCAGGTATTGTGATTCCATAATCCGGCCACAATGAGGGAGCGCCAAAATGGCTGAAGTTACCAAGGAACAGGTGCTGGAAGCACTGGCAACAGTCGAAATTCGCGGGCTAAAGGATAACATGGTCGCCTCGGGCCTGATCTCCGACATTCTGATCAAAGACGGCAAGGTGATTTTTTCGGTCACAGTGCCCGAGGATTTTCGCGGCGATAGCGTAAAAATGCAGCGCCGCGCCGAAGAAGCCATCCGCACCATGGACGGTGTCGAAAAGGTTCTGGTGGCGCTGACCGCCAATCGCGACACCCCTGCACCTGTTGAGGCCCCCAAATTAAAACCCCGCAAGGAACGCCCCGTAGGCCCCGATATGCGACCTGATAGTCGCGCCATTCCGGGGGTGAAATCCATTCTGGCGATTGCCTCGGGCAAGGGCGGAGTTGGCAAATCTACCTGCGCTATCAACATCGCGCTTGGCCTGTCCAGTCTTGGGTTAAAGGTCGGGTTGCTGGATGCGGATATTTATGGCCCCTCGGTGCCGCGCCTTTCCGGCCTTGCTGGCGAGCGCCCTGAAATTGTCAATGAATCCGTCATGCCGATGCAGAAATTCGGCATTAAAATCATGTCGATGGGATTTTTGATGGAGGAAGACAATCCGGTAATCTGGCGCGGCCCGATGATTGTATCAGCCCTGATGCAATTGCTGAACGAGGTCGCATGGGGCGAGCTTGACGTGTTGGTGCTGGACATGCCGCCGGGCACTGGTGACATCCAGCTGACCTTGGCGCAACAGGTGCCGGTCGCGGGTGCGGTGATTATCTCCACCCCGCAAGATCTGGCGCTGATTGATGCGCGCAAAGGGCTGAAAATGTTTCAGAATGTTGACGTGCCGATCTTTGGTATCATTGAAAACATGAGCAGCTTTTTCTGCCCCTCATGTGGCGAAGAATCCCATATTTTCGGCAATGGCGGCGCGCGCGCTGAATCTGCCAAACTGCAAATCCCATTTCTGGGGGCGATTCCGCTGCATATGGATATTCGCGAAAGCTCGGATAAAGGCAACCCGATTACTGCATCCGAACCCGATAGCGTGCATGCCAAGGCTTACAAAGCCATCGCCCTGTCAATCGCAGCGCAGCTAAACCCCGAAAATGATGACTGACCGTAGGGTGCGTGGTTCCCCACGCACCTTTTTTATGCCAAACGCTCCATAACCTTCATGGCAATCATACCGCCCAGAACAATACAGGCGAATGTGATAAACGACCCGAGCGCCAATGTTGAAACCCCGGTAACCGCCTGCCCCAAGGTGCAGCCCAGCGCCAAAACGCCGCCAATACCCATGATCGCCGCACCAAAGATATTACGCACCGTATCGGCATTATTGGCAAAGGTTTTGATCCGCAAATCCTTTTTCAGCGCCGCGCCAATAAACCCGCCAAGCAACGCGCCAAAGGTGGTCACAACCCCGAAACTGGCATATTCAAACGCTGTGAACCGCATCAGATAATCAATGGTATCGCCGGTCGGGCGCACATAGGTCAAAGATGCCAGCGCCACCGGCACATCGGCAAAATCGTCCTGCGCCAGTCCGGTCAGCATCCAGCCGGCAATCACGCATAAGCCGATGCCAAAACCGGCAAACAGCAATGCCGGTGATTTCAGGAAATGTTTGGATGAAAAAATATAGGCCGCCATTGCCGCAACAATCAGCCAAAGCGCAATTGATTCGGCGCGCGCCAGATCCATGCCGGTAAACCGCGCCAGAAATGCGCCAACCGATTGGCTTTCCATGCCGCTATCGGCCAGATTAACCGTGCCGATGGCAAACCAGTCAACCCGCAGCGGCCCCAGAATGCCGCCAATGGTCATAAAGGCGAACACCCCGATGACAAACAGCAAAAGCAAAGATCGCAGATCGCCGCCGCCGGCCCGCACCAGATTGCGGCTTACACACCCCCCTGACAGAACCATGCCGATGCCAAACAGCAAACCGCCGATAATGTTGCCCAGCCAGCCAAAATTGGTGGTCAAATACATGGCGTTACGCGGCTCGATTATTTGCATTTTTTGCAAGATGAACACGCCGATAATTGCCGTAAGCCCTGCCAGCATCCAGCTGCGGAACCGGCTGAAATCACCAAAATTCATAAAATCGGAAATCGAACCCATGGTGCAAAAATTGGTATAATACACAATCATGCCAAAAACCGTGCCAATCGACAGACCACCCCAGCCAATATAAAAGGCCGGGTTTTCGATGATCAAATCTCTCCAGATGTCTAACATTCCACTCTCCCGATTTGGTCGCGCTGCAACCTGGTTTTTCTATTATTCAAATTAGTATATATGTGATTATGTATCGCAGGTAAATTTTTTTTTGCTATTATTACATTTTTACCACGTAAAATACCAGATTTAACGCCGGTCACAGGGTTTTGTCGGATAAATCAAACCTATTTCCCGTGCTTTCTTGACTCCTCACAGCTGATAGTATTCAATAAACGTAATGTATCAATTTCAAAGGGGAGGGTTCATCATGTTGGACGAAAAAACAGGCAGTTTCGAGAATGCCAAAAGCATGTCGATTATTGTGACCAAAGGGTCGCTGGACTGGGCATATCCGCCTTTTATTCTTGGCACAACTGCCGCCGCGATGGACCTTGATGTGACCATGTTTTTCACATTCTATGGCCTGCCATTGCTGAACAAAAAGCTGGACCTGAAAATGACAACGCTGGGCAATCCGGCCATGAAAATGCCGATGGCCGGCATGCATATGGCGATGCCAAACATCATTGCTGCAATGCCGGGGGTTGACCGTGGCGCCACCACCATGATGAAAAACCTGTTCAAGAAAAAAGGCGTCGCCTCGATCGAGGAACTGCGCGAAGCGGCGGTAGAATCCGACGTGCGCATGATTGCCTGCCAGATGACACTGGACCTGTTCGAGATGGACCGCAAAGACATGATCGACGGTATCGAGCTGGGCGGCGCGGCGACCTATATTGACGTGGCCACCAAATCCGACATCAACTTGTTTATATAGGGCATTTTGATGCCTCTAAAACCCCATATTGAGATTCGCCCACACTTGGGGTGAATCTCAATTCAAAATAAATCAATATGACCAACTAGCTAAGGAATTAAAATATGGCTGACCAAACCCTGAACGCAGAAGGCCTGAATTGCCCGCTGCCCATTATCAAAGCAAAAAAATCGCTCAAAGGCATGGCCGCTGGCGAAGTTTTGGCAATCACCTCGACCGATCCCGGTTCGGTGGCTGACTTTGCCGCATTTTGCAACCAGACAGGCAATAGCCTGCTGTCGTCAAGCACCGAGGGTAATATCTATTCTTTCGAAATCAAAAAGAACTGATTTTAGCAAATTTATGAAAAATGTCCTGCTTTTAGCGGGGCATTTTTTTTCCCCTGACAAAATCCACAAACCGTTCGGCCCACGGGTTGGTTCTGGTATTGCGCAAATGGCAAAACCCGGCGATCAGGTTGTTGACCATAACCCCGTCATGCTTGCCATCGATGCCATGACCGCGCAAAACCTGATAGGCATATCGGGTGTTTTCGGGCAGGTTATCGACCCGCGCATAATGAAACTCATGGGCCGGAAATTCGAATTCGCCCTTTAACCGCGCATATCCGCGCCCTTGGGGCCGCGCATTCATCACCGCGTCACCATCAACCACGCCGACCATTTCAAACCGCTTGCCCTGCCACTCAATGGTTTTGCACAAATACATCAAACCGCCGCATTCCGCATAAGCGGGCATGCCGGATTGGAGCGCTTGGCGGATGCTTTTGCGCATGGAAACATTGGCTGACAGCAGCGCCATCCGGGTTTCGGGGAATCCGCCACCAAGGAAAAGCCCATCCACATCCGGCAATTTCGGGTCATGCAAGGTATCAAAAAACACCAGCTTTGCACCCGAATTTTGCATGGCTTGCAGATCGTCGGGGTAATAGAATCCGAATGCGGTATCACGGGGGATACCGATGCGGATGTCCGGTTTTGGTGTTGAAGTTTTCGGCACGGAAACCTTAATTTCCGGCGCTGCATTACCAATTTCAATCAGCCTGTCCAGATCAACCGCCGCCCCGACAATTTTACCAACCTTGTCGATCAGCGCTTTGAATTCGCCGGTTTCGGCAGGGGTTGTCAGGCCCAGATGCCGTTCTCCGATTTCCAGTGCGGGGTTTTTAGGCACCGCGCCGACAACCGGAATATCGGTATATTTTTCCACCGCTGCACGTAATTTGGCCTCATGCCTTGGGCCGCCGACCTTGTTCAGGATCACCCCCGCGATGTTTACATCAGGGTCAAACGCCTGATAGCCCTGCAAAAGCGGCGCAATGCCTCGGGTCATGCCGACCGTATCAATCACCAGAATTACCGGCGCTTTTAGCAGTTTTGCAAGCGCGGCATTGCTATCACAGCCCTCCAGATCAACCCCGTCATACAGGCCTTTATTGGCCTCGATCAGGGATATATCAGCAGGGTGGCTGGCATATAGCCGCAGCAATTCTTGCGGCCCCATTGTGTTGAAATCAAGGTTGTAACAATCACCATTGCCGGCCTGCGCCAGCCACATCGGGTCGATATAATCCGGCCCTTTTTTGAAGGTCTGCACAGCCAGCCCACGCGTATTTAGTGCAGCGGTCAGGCCGGTTGAAATAACAGTTTTGCCCGATGATTTATGTGCAGCAGCAATAAAAAGGCGCGCCATGGCTTAGCCTGCCAGCGGCAGCAGGGTTTTATTGCGTTTGTCCCACATTTCTTGCGCCAGCGTTTGCGCGGCCTCAACACTATCAGCTTTTCCGAGTGCTTTTAAGGCAATCGCCAAAGTTCCGGTGACCGAGGCCTCGGCGTATTCGCTACTTGCCGCCCCCCGCCAGACCGCAACCAGCGCCCCTAGGTCCATATCCAGATCTGCCGCTATGTGGCCTTCTTCCAGCAATTGTGGCCAAACTTCTTCGGTCATCTGGCCTTTTGCAGCGGTGCCTACCATAGTTGGTTTGTTGGGGCGGCGTTCAATCTCGCCGCCTTCGCCGCGAAAAACTACTGTAACCGGTTGGTCTAGCAACAGCCCAGCACCTGTATGAATTTCCATAAATCCACGGTGAAAAATACCTTGCAGCATCACCGGCGCATTAAACGGGTTAATCATACGCGAAAAGCTGTTTACAGGCGAACGCAGGCCCAAAATCGGCTTCAGGTCCATCAGTTTTTGCAGGGGTGCGCAAAGGTCTGTCAGGCCGATAAACCCGAAATTTCGCTTAGCGATTTGTTCAGCGGCTTGTTCCAGCGATTTTGCCACCGGAAAGCCCAGATATTCCAGTGCGGTGTCGGTATAAACCCGCCCCGGCGTGTGTTCACCGGAACCATGCATCATTACCCGCACCCCGTTTTGCGACAGCAAAATCGCCGACAGCAAAAACCACGGCAATTGCCGGCGTTTGCCTGCATAGGATGACCAATCCAGATCAACCTGCGGAATGTCATCAGGGGTTTTCAAAACCGATTTTGTGCCAAGGGTAAAACCCGCAATCTCGCCGGGGCTTTCTTCTTTCAGGCGCAGCAGCATCAGAAATGCGCCAATCTGTTCGGGTTCGGCCTCTCCACGCAGGATCATGGCCATGGCATCCGTGGCTTCTTCAACGGTTAAATGCCGTTGTTTGGTTTTACCCCGCCCGAGAATTGCAACATATCTGGCAAAGGGGTGGATGGGTTTTGACATGGTTATTCCGATGTTGTTTCCGGCAGTATACGCAAAAACTTCATCGCAATGCCAGTGATGATAAAGGTAAGCGCCACCGCACCCAGCCCCAGCGCCCATTCATAAATGCTGGGCGTATAGGCATTGATTTCACCGTCAAAGAAACTGCTTGAAACCTCTAGCCCCGGGAAAATTTCCAGTGGAAAAGCCTGACCGCCAATGACAATCACATAAAGCTGGGCAAATCCGCCAAGGATAATCAGCAATACAGCCCCCATCAATGGCGCGGTTTTGCGGGCCAAGGTAGGGTGGAACAGAATGGCCATTGGCACAATCCCCCCCAGAACCACCTGCCCTATCCAGAATAATTGCGTGTAAATCCCGCCATTCAGCAAGATGAATTTCACCACATCCCAATGCTGGGCCACATAGATATTCGACAGGTGCTGCACCGCGGTGAAATACAGGACCACGGCTGCAAAAACCCCCAGCAACCGCGCCATGCGCAGGCGTAAAACATCGTCAAAGCCCTGCCCTGTCAGGCGTTTGGTGCAGGTGCTGACCAGAATAAACATCGCCAGCCCGAATGAAAAAGACATGGCGATAAACAAAGGTGCCATGATGGCCGCATCATAAGCGCTGCGCGCCACCAGCCAGCCAAAAATTGACCCGGTGCCGGTGGTCAGCGCCAGCCGCCAGATAAACGCCGCCGTGCCCGCTGCGCGCAGCCAAAGCGCCGGAATGCCGCGCGCCATCTGCATATATAAATAAACCGCAACAACCCCCATGAACCCCGTATACAGCAGCACATTCCATGCAAATATTGAGCGGAAATTATATTGGGTCATGGCAATGATCAGCCGGTCAGCACGGCCAAGATCCAGCACAAGTGCCGCCAAACCGCCCATCAGCAGCGCAATCGCCAGCACACTGGAAAGCCGCGAGGCCGGTTTGTAATCCGCCTTGCCGAATACCGACCCGATCGAGGCCACATTCAGCGCGCCCGATGCGGCAACAATCAGGAAAATCGCAAATACATGCGGCAGGCCCCAGACGATCTGGTTATTCATGCCGGTAACGATATGGCCGTAATGCTCGATATATAAAATCGACATAGCCGCGCCACCGATAAACGCCCCGAGGATAATCATAACCGCCCAGAATTGCGGTGTGGATTTGACTTCGCTGAAATAGGTTTTTGCCATGGTCCGCTCCTTACAGGTTCTGGTAACGCACAGCCGGGTTCAACCCGAGATCCGCACGAATAGCGCTGGAAGCATAGGTCGCAAGCTGACGGGCGATTTCAGATTCCGGATCGTTCAGATCACCAAAAATCATCGCGCCATTGCCGGTAGCATTACATGCATCAACACAGGCAGGCTGTTGGCCCACATCAACGCGGTGCACACACATTGTGCAGCCCTCGACCGTGCCTTTGCCGCGCGGCGCATGGGGTTTCTGGTCATCAACCGGTTCATGAATGAATGAACGCGCCTTATAGGGGCAAGCCATCATGCAATACCGGCAACCGATACAAATATGTTTATCCACCAGAACAATGCCGTCAGGGCGTTTAAATGACGCCCCTGTCGGGCAGACATCGACACAAGGCGGGTTTTCGCAATGCTGGCACATTACGGCCAGCGATTGTTCCAGCCCGGTTTGCGGGTTACGCAATTCAACCTTGCGTATCCATTGTGCGTCGGTTTCGGGGTTGCCGGTGTCTTGCCAGCCGTTTTCAGCTGAACAGGCGGTTACGCATTCATTGCAATCTTTGCTACATTTATTTACGTCGATCAACAGCCCCCAACGGGTGGCCGGATTGGCCTGCGATGCGGCTGCACCGCCATAGGCCATAACCGTTACACCGGGGGCCAAGGCAAGGGTAACCATGGCGGCGCCGCTTTTCATAAACTGGCGGCGGGCGATATCGGTTACATCATTTTTCGGTTTTGGAATTGGCAGTTTCACTGGGAGATTTCCTCCAGATATTCGTTTAGCGCATCCATATCATCCGCGCCAAACATGCCTGTAATTTCAATCGCTTGCGGGCGTGAATTATGGCACTCGAAACAATCGATTTTTACGGCGGCAAAAACATGGCAGGCTTTGCAAAAATAGGCATCATTGTCGATGGTAACAAAAGAAGCATCCGGCCCGCGCACCGCATGACAATCAACACAGCTTTTCAGGCTGAATTCCACATCACGATCGCCTAGCCGCATGGTGGCATCGCGGTCATGGCGCAGGTAATTCATGTGATTTTCACGAATATCATCGGGATGCGGGGTTTCCAGCTCATACAGGGCTTCGGGGATGGATGGAAACAGGTCTGAATCCTGCGCACTGGCAACACTGCCAAAGCTCAGAAACCCGATACAGACCAGATTTATCAGACGATGCATGGTTGCTTAGCCCCCCAGACCCATTTTGATATATCCGGTCGGGCAGACATCGGCACAGATATGACAGCCGATACATTTGGAATAATCGGTTTCAACATAACGCCCGATGGTGCGATCCGATTTTTTGACCCGGCTGACAGCATCTTGCGGGCAATAGATCACGCAGTTGTCGCATTCAAAACACATGCCACAAGACATGCAGCGCTCGCCCTCGAATTGTGCCTGTGCTTCGGAATAGGCAATAATGCGTTCTTCAAAATTGCCCAGAACATCATCACCCTCGATATGCACCTCGTCGCGGATCTCGCGTTTGACAAAATCAAAATGGCCTTTGAACAGCTCGCCATGCTTAACGATTTGCGTGGTGGAACGGTCCTCGAAATTATGCACCGCATAATCGGCCTGATCGGTGCCGCGTGCTGCCAGATGGTCAAAATCATCCAGACCATGGCCGCGAATGGCCAATTCTTCCAACAGGTTAAACTGGTGGATGTCGATGGTCGGGCGTTTGGCAATCTCGCCATCATCCAGAAAATCGTCAATCG
>JAKITE010000082.1 GCA_021648225.1 Paracoccaceae bacterium | reverse complement strand
CCACCCTGATCGTATCAACATTCCCCGCCGCCCCCGGCGCATAGGGGCAACCGCCAAGCCCCCCGATCGCGCTATCAAAAACCCTTAACCCCATATCCAGACCAACCGCAATATTCTCCAAAGCCCTGCCATGAGTATCATGAAAATGCCCCGCCAAAACCGTTGCCGGAACCTGTTTCAATACCGCATCCAGCATTAAACCAACCGATTCGGGCACCGCCGCGCCGATTGTGTCGCCCAGCGATATGCCATAACAACCGGCCTCCATCAATATCGCCGCCAGATCCGCCACCTGTTGCGGGGCTGTCACCCCGTCAAACGGGCAATCGGTGATACAGGAAATATACCCCCGCACCGGAATATTATCCGCCTTGGCCGCCGCCAGAACGGGCTTGAACCGCGCGATACTTTCAACAATAGAACAATTGATATTGGCCTGTGAAAACCCTTCCGAGGCCGAAGCAAAAATCGCCACCTCATCCACCCCTGCCAAAACTGCGGCTGCATACCCCCGCATATTAGGCGTCAGGGCCGAATAAACCACACCCTCGCGCCGCGTAATCCCCGCCATAACCTGATCGGAATCCGCCATTTGCGGCACCCATTTCGGGCTGACAAAACTGGCCACCTCGATTTTTTCAAACCCGCAATCCGACAGCATATCCACCAGCCTGATTTTATCTGCCAAGGAAATTATCCGCTTCTGGCTTTGCAAACCATCACGCGGACCCATTTCAAATATCTGGATATGCTCACCCATCCAGAGCCTCGTAAAATTCCGCATCATACAGCCGGCTTTGCCCGTCATGAGGCAAAGATTTCTGAAAAGCCGCCCGTTCGCTTAATCGCAAAAAATACCCGTTCAACCGTTTAAACGGCGCCAATACAGCAAAATGTTTTGCCATATACAAAGCCTGCCCAACGCCAATATCCGCGGCGCTAAAATCCCCCAGTAAATACTCCCGCCCTGTCAAACGCTGCTCCAGCGCCTGATAGGTTTTCGCCAGCCGCATTGGTTCCAGCTTGGTGATCAGCGCCGATCGTTTCTCGGCTGGATAAATTACCACATGCTGCTGGGTAAGCGCCGCCGCATGCTGGCTGATGGTCTCGGCAAAATGTAACCAGTTCAGCCATTCAGCAAAATCCGCATCGCCTTGCACACGCCCCAGCCGCCCGTGCCGCGCCGCCAGATATTCCAGCGCCGCACCGCTTTCAAACAGCACAATCCCGTCGATTTCAAGCGCCGGAACCCGCCCCGCCGGATGCACAGCCAGATAGGCAGGGTCGCGCAAGGATTTATCAAACGGATAGGTCTTAACCTCGAATTCCAGCCCCGATTCATGCAGCATCCACAACACCCGCATGGAGCGGCTTTCAGGCACATGATGCAGCCGGATCACGGTTCTTGCTCCAGCCTGACCAGTAACACGCCCGCATCCACCTGCGCGCCTTGCACCGCCAAAACCGCCTCGACCATCCCGTCACGCGGCGCAACCAGCGCATGTTCCATTTTCATGGCTTCCAATACCATCAACGGATCGCCTTGCTTAACAACATCCCCTGCCGAGATCATAACCCTCTGAACCAGCCCCGGCATCGGTGCCAAAACCACATCACCGCCCGCTTGCGCGCCCCCGGCTTCTTGCATCGGGTCATGGATGCCAAACTCAACACGGGTCAATCCGAACCGGACAAATGCCAACCCGTTTGAGCGCCAAACCAGCGCCGATTGCACCTTGCCCTCCACCCGCAGCCGCCAATCCGGCCCGTTAGCTGCCAGAATATCAAGCTCGACAGCCTTATCACCACAGCGCACCGCAAACCGGTTCGCCACCAGTGTTTCAACCCGATATTCAACACCGTCAAGCACCACAATCCGCGCCAATGGCCCCCAGATAGTAAACCCCGAATGGGCGTTATCATTCGGCAAGCCTAAAGCCACAATCGCCGCCAAAGCCCCTGCTAAAAACGGAGCCTCCGGCACCGCGATCAGCCCTTTCAGGTCCCGCTCGATCAGCCCCGTATCAACCTGTTCAGCCTTAAAACCCTTATGGGCACATAAAGCCGCCAGAAACGCCGTATTGGTAATGGTGCCGGCAATATCCATTTGCTCCAACGCCACCCGCATCTCGGCCAAGGCGGTTTCGCGCGTGGCTGCATGGCTGGTCAGTTTGGCAATCATCGGGTCATACCAAGGCGAAATTTCATCGCCTTGCCGCACACCGCTATCCACCCGAACGCCACCCGGAAACCGCAACCGCTCCAGCGTTCCAATGCTCGGCAAAAACCCTGCCGGCACATCCTCGGCATAAATCCGCGCCTCAAAGGCATGGCCGTTCAGGGTGATAGCATCCTGCGCCAGCGGCAAGGTCTCGCCACTGGCGACGCGCAATTGCCATTCCACCAGATCAAGGCCGGTAATGGCCTCGGTCACCGGATGTTCGACCTGCAAACGGGTATTCATTTCCATAAACCAAAACCGGTCGGGATGCAGCCCGTCCGAACCATCAACAATAAATTCAACCGTCCCCGCACCGGAATAGCCGATGGATTGCGCTGCCTTCACCGCTGCGCTTGTCATTGCGCTGCGCATCTCGTCGGTCATGCCCGGCGCCGGAGCCTCCTCGATCACCTTTTGATGGCGCCGTTGCAACGAGCAATCCCGCTCAAACAGATGCACAACATTACCAAAGTTATCACCAAAAACCTGCACCTCGATATGGCGTGGACTAAGGATATATTTTTCAACCAACACATCGGAATTGCCGAAACTGGCGCTTCCCTCACGGCGCGACGCGCTCAAAGCATCAGCAAAATCGTGGGATGGTCAACGCGGCGCATCCCTTTGCCGCCGCCCCCCGCCACGGCTTTGATCAGCACCGGATAGCCGATTTCCCCTGCCTGCACGGCCAGAAAATCCGCATCCTGATTATCGCCGTGATAGCCCGGCACCACCGGCACGCCCGCATTTTCCATCAGCTTTTTAGCGGCGTCCTTAAGCCCCATAGCCCGAATGGCATCGGCTGAGGGCCCGATAAACACCAGCCCCGCCGCCTCCACAGCCTCGACAAAATCGGGATTTTCCGACAGGAACCCATAACCCGGATGAATGGCCTCCGCCCCGCAATCCAGCGCTACCGCAATGATTACATCGCCCAGCAAATAGCTTTCTGCCACCGGCGCAGGCCCGATCCGCACGGCCTCGGAAGCCATCGCAACATGTTTGGCTTGCGCGTCTACATCAGAATAAACCGCTACCGTGGCCACGCCCATTTTGCGGGCGGTTTCAATGATGCGGCAGGCGATTTCGCCACGATTGGCAATCAGGATTTTAGTGAACATTAATTTACCCTCCGAACTCTTCAGAAATCCACCAAACCAATGCAATTAGCCCTGCAATCTGCCAAACTTCCATTTGCCCAAAGGGCATCTCAAATTCTATAGAACCAAATGAAGGGATCATTATGCCCCAGAAAAAGACCAAAGCGCTAATTACTCCAACTAGCATCCATGTTCCTGAAAGTGGGGCTTGTTTTAATTCAAGCAAAAAATTCTTCCTTTGGTCTTTCTTCACAATTACCCAGATCAAAAAACCTGTTAGAAATAGAAATCCAAGTACGCCCACTTTTTACACTCACATCCGAAACACGCCAAAACGTGTCTCCTCAATCGGCGCGTTCAGCGCAATTTCCAATGACAGCGCCAAAACTTCACGGGTTTTCCGAGGGTCAATAATCCCGTCATCCCACAACCGCGCCGTGGCATATAGCGGGTGCGACTGTTCCTCAAACATATCAATGGTTGGCTGCTTAAACGCCACTTCTTCCTCAGCAGACCACTCGCCACCATCGCGTTCAATGCCGTCCCGTTTAACGGTCGCCAGCACCCCCGCGGCCTGCTCGCCACCCATTACCGAAATCCGAGAATTTGGCCATGTCCACAGGAACCGAGGCGAATAGGCCCGCCCCGACATGCCGTAATTTCCCGCGCCAAAAGACCCGCCAACCAGAATGGTCACCTTGGGCACCGAGGCACAGGCAACCGCCGTAACCAGCTTGGCCCCGTGCCGCGCGATGCCCTCGGCCTCGTATTTTTGGCCGACCATAAATCCGGTGATATTTTGCAAAAACACCAGCGGGATTTTGCGCTGGCAACACAGCTCGACAAAATGCGCGCCCTTGACCGCACTTTCGGAAAACAAAACACCGTTATTGGCAATAATCCCCACCGGAATGCCCTCGACATGGGCAAACCCGCAAACCAGCGTGGTGCCGAACCGTGCCTTGAATTCATCAAATTCAGAGCCATCAACAACCCGCGCAATCACCTCGCGAATATCATACGGCACCTTCGGGTCAGCCGGTATAACGCCCAGCATTTCATCCGGATCATAGGCTGGCGGCACCGGCCGTTGCCGTGCGATGCCGGCCTGCTTAGGTCGGTTGAGCGCGGCAACAGCCCCTCGCGCCAGTTCCAGCGCATGGGCATCATCATCCGCCAAATAATCCGCCACGCCCGACAGGCGCGTATGCACATCGCCGCCACCTAAATCTTCGGCTGAAACCACCTCGCCCGTCGCGGCCTTTACCAAAGGCGGCCCTGCCAGAAAAATAGTGCCTTGTTCTTTGACAATGATCGAAACATCCGACATCGCAGGCACATAAGCCCCGCCCGCCGTGCAAGACCCCATGACAACCGCAATCTGGGCAATCCCCGCCGCCGACATGCGCGCCTGATTATAAAATATCCGCCCGAAATGATCGCGATCGGGAAAAACCTCGTCCTGATTGGGCAGGTTGGCCCCGCCGCTATCCACAAGGTAAACACAGGGCAAATGGTTTTCCGCCGCAATCTCCTGCGCCCTAAGGTGCTTTTTCACGGTCAAAGGATAATACGTGCCGCCCTTCACGGTCGCATCATTGCAAACCACCATCACAGGCCGCCCATGCACCAAGCCAATGCCGGCAATCACCCCAGCCGCAGGCGAGGCCCCGTCATACATCCCATGCGCCGCCAGCGCGCCAATTTCAAGAAACCAGGACCCAGCGTCAAGCAACCCCGCCACACGGTCGCGCGGCAACATTTTGCCCCGCGCAAGATGACGTTTGCGGGAACCCTCAGAACCGCCCAACGCTGCCTTGGCAGCAATTGTGGCAACATGCTCTAACGCGTCAGACAATCCGTCATTATTCTTGGCAAAATCAAACGAACCAGATGTTACTTGACTATTAACCACCATCACCCTGTCACCTTCATCAATTCCCGACCGATCAGCATCCGCCTGATTTCACTTGTTCCCGCGCCAATCTCCATCAATTTCGCATCCCGCATTATCCGCGATAGCGGCGAGTCGTTCATATACCCTGCCCCGCCCATGGCCTGCACGCCCTGCGTTGCGACTTCCATCGCCTTTTCGCTGGTATACAGCACACAACCCGCCGCGTCCTGCCTTGTGACCTCACCCCGATCACAGGCCGCTGCCACCGCATAAACATACGCCCTTGCCGAATTCATCGTAGCGTAAATATCGGCAATCTTGCCCTGCATCAGTTGGAAATTACCGATCTTTTCGCCAAATTGTTTGCGTTCATGCATATAGGGCATGATGTGGTCCAGCACCGCATGCATCAGGCCCACGCCAATGCCCGACAACACCACGCGCTCATAATCAAGGCCGGACATCAGCACATTAACCCCGCGGCCTTCTTCGCCCAGAACATTTTCAAACGGCACTTCGACGTCTTCAAAAACCAGCTCGGCGGTATTGGAACCCCGCATGCCCATTTTATCAAAATGCGGGCCGGTCGAAAACCCTTTCATGGATTTTTCCACGATAAACGCGGTCATGCCGCGCGGCCCTGCATCCATATCTGTTTTGGCATAAACCACCAGCGTATCCGCATCCGGCCCGTTGGTGATCCAGTATTTTGAGCCGTTCAGAATATAACGGTCATTACGCTTTTCCGCGCGTAGTTTCATTGAAACCACGTCTGATCCTGCGCCAGCCTCGCTCATCGCCAAGGCACCTACATGTTCACCCGAAATCAACCCCGGCAGGAATTGGCGTTTTTGGTCATCGCTGGCATTGCGATTTATCTGGTTCACACACAGATTTGAATGCGCCCCGTAAGACAGCGCCACCGATGCGCTGGCCCGCGCGATTTCCTCCACCGCTACGGTATGGGCCAAATAGCCCATGCCTGCGCCGCCGAATTCTTCGGGAACCGTAATGCCAAGCAGGCCCAAATCACCCATCTCGCGCCATAGCGCGCTTGGGAATTCATTGCTGCTGTCAATTTCCATGGCCATCGGCGCCACACGTTCTTGCGCCCAGCGATGCACCATGTCGCGCAGAGCTTCGATATCTTCGCCCAAAGCAAAATTCATAGAGGCATAAAACATAGGGTTTCTCCGGCTTTTTATAAACTGAACACATGTTCAGTTATAATGCAAGAAAAACCTAGAGGAAAATCCGTTCAACCACCCAGTAAGACCCGATCAGCGCAATCACTACCGAGGCCGGAATGGTCACATATTGCCGATACCACGGGCGGCGCGAAAACCAGAAACCGACCGCAAGAAAACACACCAGAATAACCGTGATTTGCCCCAGTTCCACGCCCAGGTTAAACCCGATCAACCCCGATGCAATATTGTTTTGCGTCAGGCCGAATTCGGTAAGCGCACCGGCAAACCCCTGCCCGTGCAACAGGCCAAACCCGAAAATAAGCAAGGGCCGCCAACGGCTTAGCTTGGTCATAAATATATTTTCCACACAAACATAGACAATTGACGCCGCGATAAGCGGTTCTACTATTCCGGCAGGAATGGTCAATATTCCCAACACGCCAAGCGCCAGTGTAACCGTGTGCGCGGCGGTAAAAGCACTGATTTGCCAGACCAGCGGTTTCAGGCGCGTTGACAACAAAAACAGCCCGACCACAAACAGAATATGATCAATGCCCAGCGGAATAATATGGTCAAACCCGACAAAAATATAATTCAGCAAATTGGCCCAGAACCCGATAACAGTTGCGCCAATGGTGGAAATCGGGTCGCTAATGCTGCCCTTGGTAAGGTAGGCGTTAAAATCGTTTTGCTCGTCCATCAGCCGAATAACGATCTCGCCATATGCGGCATCCCAACCCAGCCGCAATTCCTGCGAATTTCCCAAATTTCCGGTGACAACAATATGGCTGTCGCGGCGCAACTCCACATCCCCTATTTCGGGTATTTCCACCGATAAAACAACGGGATGCGTCAATTCTCCGTCCAGCAGAACCGATATTTTTTCAACAAATTCCGTGCGATCAAACGCGGCGTCCAGCTCAGCGGGGGGCAAAGCGCGCAGCGCGTCATACTGGTCAGCATTAGGCGATTCTGCGGTGTTTTTGGCCTCGGAGCCGATTTCGGCAATAATTGCCTCAAGATTCAGCTGGATTTCCAGCCGGTATTCACCGTTTTCAAGAAAAAGATCCGCAATCGCAGGCCTGATTTCATGGGCGTTGGCTGCATTTGCCAGCATCAAAGTTATTGTGATACACAGCGCATAAAATCGCCCTATAATGGCCTGCATAGGTTCACCCTCTCACTCAAAATTTCGGGAACAATATGAATATCGTCACAAAACTTCCAGCCCCTATTCTGCTTGCCACACTTATTTTTACAGGGGCGGTTTCGGCCCATGAATACTGGATTGAACCCGATGCCTATCGTTTGGAAAGCGGTGCCAATATTGTGGCCGAGGTCATGGTAGGCCCCGATTTCAACGGTGATACCTATGCCTATTTTCCCGATAATTTTAACAGCTTTGATGTGACCGATCCGATTGAAACCCGCCCGATTGAAGGTCGCATAGGCGACACACCCGCGATTGACATTGCCACATTACGCGATGGTTTACATGTGCTTAGCCAGTTTTCCTCAACCAGCAAACTAACGTGGAAGACCTATCAGGAATTTGAAGAATTTGTTAAACTCCACGGGCTGAACTGGGTGCTGGACGCCCATACAGAGCGGGGCTTGCCCGATGCAGGCTTTTCCGAGGCCTATACCCGTTTTGTCAAATCCTTGGTGGCCGTGGGCGATGGCAGCGGCCAAGACAGCTATGGTGGTATGTTTTTTGAACTGGTCGCAGGGGCCAACCCGTATACCGATGATATTTCAGACGGCTTGCCGATTACGGTTTTGTTTCAGGGCGAACCCTTGCCCAACACATTAATCCACGTGTTTTACCGTGCCGAACCGGGGGCCGAAGCAGTGAAATCAGCAGTATTTGCCGGTGAAACAGCCCAGACCACCATTCCGAATTACGGTAATGGCGAATACATGGTTAACGCGGTTTATATGGTCGTGCCCTTCCCCGAAGATGTTGAGCGCACCGGCGTTGTCTGGCATTCGCTCTGGGCATCATTAACCTTTCAATTCGGCCCCTAGGCTGCGTGGTTGCCACGCACCGTTTGCCCAAATCAAAACCCGTTGGCGGCCTGTATTTCACGAATATAGGTAATCACCGCACCCAGATCCTCGTCACTGATTTCCGGTTGCGGCGGCATATTTCCAAACCGCCAGTGATGGGCACGAACCCCGCGTCGGGCCGCAAGAATAAACGCCATATCCGCATGATGCCCCGCCACATAAACCCGGTGCAAAAAGGTCGGGCCTTTGTCGGTGCCCGCAAGATTGATACCATGGCAAGAAACGCAATTTACATTATACGCCACTTCGCCCTGCCGGGCTATCTCGCTCAACTCGGGAATAACCGTTGGGCTGTCTTGCGCCATTGCCACGGGCTGCATTCCCCCGACATAAGCACCCCCGAAAACCAGCGCCACTGCCGCTGTTTTTAACATTTTTTTCATGGCTTTTCCCCTTGTTTTCCTGCCAACCCGTCCAGTATCGGACAATCGGGCCGGTCGTCTCCGTGGCATTTTTTGACCAGCTCAGACAAGGTCGCCTGCATCCCCTGCAAAGCCTCGATTTTTTCGCCAATCTGGTCAAGATGCGCCCGCGCCATGGTTTTCACATCCGCACTGGCCCGATCGCGGTCCTCGTATAACGACAGCAACGCGCGGCATTCCTCGACTGTAAATCCAAGGCTGCGGGCCCGCTGCACAAAAGACAATTTATGCAAATGGTCCTGCGAAAAATCCCGATATCCGTTATCGGATCGGTCAGGCGAGACCAGCCCGATTTCTTCGTAATACCGGATGGTTTTTGCCGGAAGGCCGCTTTCAACCGCCGCATTGCCAATATTCATATCAGACCCCCGCTTTCCAGCGTTTCAACAACAAAGAATTGCTTACCACAAAAACACTGGAAAAGGCCATCACCCCCCCTGCAATTGCCGGGTTTAACAGCCCCATGGCAGCAACCGGAATGCAAACCACATTATAAGCAAAAGCCCAGAACAGGTTCTGGCGAATTTTGCTTGCTGTCACGCCTGCAACATCCAAAGCCGCAGCAACCAGCCGCGGATCAGGCCGCATCAGGATAAACCCTGCGGTTTCAACCGCAACATCCGCACCACCGCCCATCGCAATGCCCAGATCAGCCAATGCCAGTGCAGGCGCATCGTTCACCCCGTCACCAACCATGGCCACATGGCGGCCGGCTTTTGACAGTTTGGCAATTTCAGCGGCTTTGTCTTCGGGGCGCATATCGGCGATTACATCGTCAATACCCGCCTGTTTTGCAACAACCGCAGCAGTTTCGGGGTTGTCGCCGGTCATCAACACGGTTTTTACGCCGCGCTTGTGCAACATTGCAATCGCCTCGGCAGATTCTGGGCGAATGGTATCAGCCAAGGCAATCAAGCCCAGAACCTTACCGGCCTTGGCCAGCCAGATAACAGTCCGCCCGCCTTCGCGCATTTTTATCGCCAGATCGCGCTGTTCCTCGGTTGTGTCATCAGAAACAAACCGTGCACGACCCATGCGGAAATCAACATCGTTAATTTCTGCCTGAATGCCCTCGCCAGCGGTGGCGTGGGTTTGCCCCGGTTTTTTGATGTCAATGCCGCGTTCGCGTGCAGCGGTTAACACCGCAATGCCCAGCGGGTGTTCGGTGCCCGATTGCACTTGGGCCGCAAGGTCCAACAATTCGTCCTCGGGCAGATCAAAGCTTTTTATATCCACCACTTTGGGTTTGCCCATAGTCAGGGTGCCGGTTTTATCAAACACCACGGTGTCCACACCGCGCGCCCGTTCAAGCGTTATAATATCCCTGATCAAAATGCCTTCGCGCGCACCGGCACCGGTGCCCGCCACCAACGCGGTTGGCGTTGCCAGCCCCAGCGCACAAGGACAAGCAATAACCAGCACCGATATGGTAGCAACCAGGGCGGTTTCAACGGTGCTACCAGACAGCAACCATGCGGAATAGGTAATTATTGCTATCACCACAATGATCGGCACAAAAACCGCGCTGATGCGATCCACCAGTTTTTGAATGGGTGCTTTGCCAACTTGCGCTTCCTCAACCATGGCCGCAACCCGTGCCAGCGTGGTATCCGCGCCGACCTTCAGGGTTTTAATCTGCAACACCCCGCCGCCATTAATAGCACCGGCAATTACCAGATCTTCGGTTTTTCGCAACACCGGCATGGATTCGCCGGTGATCAGGCTTTCGTCCAGCTCGCTTTCGCCCAAGACAATCTGCCCGTCAACCGGCACCCGTCCGCCGGGGCGCAACAACACAATATCGTTGATACGCACCGCATCAATCGGAGTTTCGATTTCCTCGCCATCTTTCAGCACCGTGGCAATGGATGGCCGCAAGCCCAGCAATTCGCGCAATGCGGCACTCGCCGAGCGTTTGGCACGGCTTTCCATGAATTTGCCAACCAGAATAAGCGTGATAACAATTGCCGCCACTTCGAAATAAAGCTGGCCCATCGCGCCCATGCCCATGGTCATGACCCGCCAGAGGCTATAGAAAAATGCCGCTGATGTGCCCATTGCCACCAGCACATCCATATTGGCCGCGCCGTTGCGCAGTGCTTTGTAGGCACCAATGTAAAACCGGCGACCGATGATAAACTGCACCGGAAACGCCAGCGCCAATTCTTGATAAGGGGTCAGATGATAGCCAAGTTCGGAAACCATCGAAAACATTTGCCCCAAAAGCGGCAAAGACAGGATAATCGCTGCGATCAGCTCCCATTTTTCGCGCTTTAACGCGGCTTCGTCTTGGTCTTGTGATGGCACGTCTGCTTTAAGGGTGGCGGTATATCCCGCGTCTTCGACCACTTTGGCAATGGCAGCCGCATCGGTCTTGGTTGGGTTGATTTCAACGGTTGCGGTTTCCAAAGCCAGATTGACATTGGCGCGCACCACACCTTTGGCATCGTTTAATGCAGTTTCAACACGGCCCGAGCAACTGGAACAGGTCATGCCGCCAATATCGAATTTAAGGGTGTTGATATCCGGTTGATGCAAGGTCGCGGGATAGCCCGCATCGGTTACGGTTTTGGCAATTTCCTGCGCGGTGGTTAGGTTCGGGTCAAACTGGACACTGGCATTTTCCAACACCAGATTAACGCTGGAACTGCCAACCCCGGCAATCCCCGCCAGCGCCTTTTCAACCCGGCCCGAACAACTGGCGCAGGTCATGCCGCCAATATCCATTTTCAGGGTTTCCAGCGCACCGCCCACGCTGGCTGCGGTTTTTGCAACCGGATCAGCCAGCGGCGTAGTGATTAATTCAGCGGCTTTTTTTTTTCGCTGGTTTCAAAGCCTTTGTCTTGAACAATTTTCAAAACCGAATTTCCGGATATCTGGTCAGGGTCAAAACTGATAACGGCTTTTGCGTCCTCAAGGCTTACGTCAACCTCCAAAATACCCGCCGCTTCGGTTAAGGCTTTTTCGACCTTGCCAGAGCAGCCCGTGCAGCTCATGCCGGCGATGCCGAATTCGATATTTTGTGCTAGTGCCATCGTGTGATTCCCTTTTGATTTGCCTGTAGATAAGGCTTCCAGTTACTGGAGGGTCAAGGGGTAATTACGAAATTTCTTTCCATTCATGCTCGGGCTTGGCAAAATCCGGTAAAACTGCCGGAGACTATGATGCCCAAACCCGATTACGCCAGCTTGCTGGATACTGAGATTCACGCATATCTGGAATATAACGCCAGCTTTATGCCCAGTGACCCCAGCCTTGCAAATATCCGCAAGGCCTATCTGGATTTCTGCAAGACGATCCAGCCTGCCCTGCCCGAAATCAGCTTTAACGATGGCACAACCGGTGATGTGCCAACCCGTCGATATAAGGGCAACAACGGCAAAGCTTTGCTGGTATATTTCCACGGCGGCGGCTTTGCGATTGGCAATCTGGACAGCCATCATGCCATTTGTATGGAGCTTTGTGACCAAACCGGCATGGATGTTTTGGCGGTGGATTACCGGCTGGCCCCCGAACATCCATTTCCGGCCCATTTTGATGATGCGCTGGCGGTGGTTGACACGCTTGACGAAAAAATAATCCTGATGGGCGATAGTGCTGGAGCCACATTGGCGGCTTCGGTTGCATTACAGTTCCGCGAAAAAATTCACGGGCTGATGCTGGTTTACCCATGGCTGGATCAGCCGGGCGAACATAGCAGTTTTACCGAACACGCCGAAGCGCCGATATTAACTGCCCAAGCGGTGCTGGAATTCGAAGCCCTGCGGCTGGGGGACCAGACCCGCCCGAATTCACCGGATTATTTTCCGCTTTTGGGGGATGATTTTAATAACCTGCCCCCCAGCTATATTTCAGTGGCAGAATGCGACCCGTTGCACGACGAAGGCGT
>JAKITE010000081.1 GCA_021648225.1 Paracoccaceae bacterium | reverse complement strand
ACCTCTTGGGTTGGTTTACCATAAAGAGATTTTGCCATTACCGCAGTATTCATGGGGCGTATCCTCCCACCCTTGCCGGAAAAACCGGCGTGTGATTATTGTTGAATATCGGTGTAGCAAGGCGAGGAAATCCCCCGCCTTGCTGGTTAATTTACCGGAACAGCGACAGAATGTTCTGCGGTGCCTGATTGGCAATAGACAGCGATTGTGTCGCCAGCTGTTGCTGAACCTGAAGCGCCTGAAGACGTGCGGATGCGGCCTCCATATCTGCGTCAACCAAGGCGCCGATGCCGACCTTCAGGGAATCGGTCAGCTTGCTGACGAATTCGCTTTGGGTTTCGATACGCGCCTGGCTGGAACCAAAAGATGCGGCTGCATCAATCGCGGTCTGGATCAGTGCTTCGACATCGGCCAAGGCCTGAACAGAGTTACCGCCGCCGCCATCATCAACATTGATGCCCGCAAGGCCAGACAACCCGCCAGTGCCAACCGATACGATTTCAGAAGTCATGTTCACTGTATCACCGGCTGCATTGGTCACCGTGATGGTGTCGGTTGCAACATCGGCTGTGATATTGGCGTCAGACATGCCGTTAATGGCAGTGCGAATACCGTTGGCCACAACTTCCTCGGTTGCGGCGGCTGCCACATCTTCAGCAGTTACAACATAAGACACGGTTTCATCACCAATCGTGACATTAAACGTATCTCCTGCCGCCAAAGCAGCGTCAACAACAACAATATCCGCCGTGCCAGCTGCATCAATAATGATTGCTGCAGTTGCGGCATCGCCACCAACACCATCAGAACCCGCAAGCGCCGCTTTAACAGCACCAGCAGCTGTGGACAGGTTTTGACCCGAAACCGTAATATTTGACGCGGTAACCGTGCCGGTTGCGTCACGATCCAGCGAGGCCAGAACATTAACCGAAGCATTGGTGCCATCCACAAGGTTCAAACCGTTAAACTGGGCAGCACCGACAACGGAGCCAACCTGATTGCGCAATTCAGCAATATCGGTTTGCAATTTCCCCTGATCAGCAGAAGGGTCTTGGGCTGCAACAATTTTGGATTTGATCTGACCCAGCAGATCGGTGATGGATTCAGCCGCGGTTCGTGCCACGGCCACCGATGCACCACCGGTTGCCAGCGCAGAAGATATGCCCTTGAACCCGTCGACATCCGATTGCATGGTTTGTGAAATCGCCCAGATCGAGGCGTTATCCTTGGCGTTGTCAACCGAACGACCGGTTGAAATTTCGCTCATTGTAGAGCCAAGGCTTTTGTTGATGCTTTGCAGCGTTTGCAGCGCAACCATGGCGCTGGAATTTGTAAGAATGCTAGACATTTTGCATTTCCTTCGGCGTTGCAGCGCGTTCGGCGCTGCGGTTTCAATTTAGGTTGTAATTCCCACAACCCGCTTTTCGCCGTTCTGACGTTACGCCCATTTCCGGGCGGCAATTCTTTTGAATTCGCCTGCTCAATCTGCCCGATTACCCATAATGAAACCTTAACGCCGCATTCCCGAATACCGAAAATTTTCCCTAAATGCGTGGCCAAATTGCCAAGAAATTTTCAGACCCTGTGGTCCTTTTTAGGAGACCGCTGCAAAACCAGAACCTTTTCACCACTTGATGTATAGGCTCCCATCACCCCGATATTTTCTTCCAGCTTTTGCAACGTATCGGTTGCGGCTTTCATGCCTTCAATACTGGCCTCAAACAGCTTTTTGTTTTGAATCGCGAGGCTGCGAATTTGCTTTGCCCCGTTGCCCAGAACTGCCCGGGCAACCGGACCTCCGCTTTCCAACGCATCAAGAATTGCGCCGCGTTTACTGGCAATTTCCGTGATAGATGACAAAGGGCCATTTAGCAAAACAAGCCGTTCCTCTTCCATCAATGCCATAATTTGTTTCAGCTTGGAGCGCGCCATAAATGCCGAAATCATGTCAGACCTTCACGCGCCGCGAGGCTGTTAAAGATGTGTTCCGCAAGACCAACGCCACCGCTTTCTGCCATCAGTTTGGCCTGTTCGCTGACCAGCAGGCTGCTGAATGCATCCTCTCCGGCGCCGCCACCAAAGGATTCGCGGCTTTTGCCCAGCCCGGTATGTTTAAGCATTTCTGCCAAAAACGATGCTTCAAACGCTTTTGCCGTTTCGCGAAGCACCGCAATGCGTTCAGCCCGTTCTGCCCCGGCATTAGGCCCGACGGGCGGCCCAGATGAAATTTCCATAAAACCTTACCTATAATTTGTTGATTTCCACCAACCTGACCGAATTCGGTAAATAATTCGTAACGGATTTGCGGCAATTGTCAGGCAAGCGAAATTTATAAAGGTCATAGAATGGACTTTTCAGGAAAAATATTCGGTGGCACCGTTGCAATGGAAACCGCTGTTGCAAAAACAGAAGCCCCAGCTGTGGATGCAAACCAAACACCCCCAAGCCTCAACTTTACCGACCTTGTTGCAGCCATAAAAACCGCAAACAGATCACCAGAGCAAAGCGTCGAAAATCAGGGCCTGAACGATGACACCCTGGTCACAAAACCCGAAGCTGAGCCAAAACCAGCACCAGGTGAAAGCCCGGTCATCCCCTTGGAGGGATTTATTGCAGGAACAAAAATTTCCGGGGCATCCGTAGATATAGTTGAAAACACCAACCCGGAAGCCCTGACGCCCAAGTCGACCGCAGATCTGCCAACCGGAAAAACAGCTGAAACAATGGCAACACCGGTTCTTGTTGATATTCCAGAACAAAAATCAGCACCAGCTTCAGAACCGATGCTTGCAGCCAAACCCGCACCTGACTTGGTGCCCAACACTACAACCCGATTGCAAAATACCGATCCGGCATCAAAGCAACCCGCTGCGCCGCTGGCCGGCCTGTCTGCTTTACCCCTTAATGAAAAAATTCCGGCACTTCCTCAAGAAACAAAATCACTGGATTTATCTGTTTATAAGCAGGATATCGCAGTCAAACAGATCGAACAAACGCCCCCGGTTGCACCCCAGAAGGTCCAAAGCACAGCGACACAAACAACCCATGGCATGGTCGCCCTGCCGGCATCGCTTGAAATTGGCCAAATGGCCTCACCCGATTTGTTTTTGGCACAACCCGAATTGGGCCGCATGGGTGCATTGCACGCAGTCAGCAGTACCGCACCAGCCGCGCAGGGTGATGCCGCAAGTTTGAATGTGGCAAAAACCATTTCCCAGCAAATATTGGTTCAAATTTCCAAAACTGCGGATCCAAGGATTGAAATCCGGCTCGACCCGCCAGAACTGGGCCGCGTGGTGGTCAATATGGTCACCACAGATAGCGGTGTTTATGCAACAGTTTCAGCGGAACGCCCCGAGATTATTGAGCTGATGCGCCGAAATGCCGATATTTTGGCGGCGGCTTTTGAAAAGGCCGGGTTTGGTCAAGCAGATTTGCATTTTCAATCGGATCAAGACCGGCAGTTTTCAGATGAAAATGATAACCAATCCGATACCCGACAGAATCAGGCTGGGAACGAAATAGTTTTAAAAACAGAGCTAACCTATCTACCGGGAGACCGGCTGGATATACGCTTATAGAGAGGTCAAAATGGAAAACGTAAATACACTAAGCCAAGCATCATCGGGATTTGCCCGTTCAACCGGCGATACCAGCGACACAACCGACGTCGAAGGGGATTTTGAAACCTTTCTTACGCTTTTGACCGCGCAATTGCGCAATCAAGACCCGTTAAAACCGGTTGAATCAACTGCTTTTGTTGCCCAGCTCGCCAGTTTCTCAGCGGTGGAACAACAGGTGAAATCCAACGAAAACCTTGAAAGCATATTAGAGGCGCTGGCAAATGGTGCCACCGGCGGTTTGGCCCAGTGGATCGGTAAAGAGGTCCGCAACGCGGGCACAGCACCCTATGAAAATGTACCGCTGGATGTGCAAACCTTTGTGCATCGTGACGCCGACGCCGCCCGTTTGGTGGTCTACAATGAAAACGGCACCATTGTTGCAACCCAGTCAATTGATCCGGCCGAAGAAAATGCAAACTGGTCCGGAATATTGGACAATGGCCAGCGGGCACAAAGCGGTGAGCAGTTTTCGTTTAAGGTTGAATCCCTATCCTCGGGCGAGGTGATTCTGGAAACCAGCGGCTTTGTTTTCAGCAAGGTTGACGAGGTCCGGTTAATTCAGGGCCAAACAGTTTTGCAATTTGCCGATGGCAGCAAAATGTTTGCAGATGAGGTAACCTCGATGCGCGAAGCAGAATAGGATTAGGTTCCTATTGTTTATTCGCGGCCTAACGCATCTTCAATAAAGGCCCGGCTGGCGCGGTTTATCATCAGCAAATCCCGGGCGGTTTGCAGGTTTGGCTGCTCGGGAATGTTCAAATCTGTCAAGAATGCCCGTCCGTTTTCAAGGTTCTGGCCGGGCTGGTTTTCCATCGGCAAGACCGTGCCTTGCATAAATTGCGCCATGGCTTGATCATCATCACTGCCGGAAACATTTTGCCAGTCTCCGGCGCGCCAAGCCGCACCTGGATCAATAAAATCTGCATAGGCCGGATTACCTAGTATCTTGGCGGCTTCCTGAACATTCCCCGAAAGAAGATGCGCCGAAAGCGCGATTTCGACTGATTGTTCCGGTGGCAGATTTACAACCATTTTCAAGGCTTGCTCGGGCTGGAATTGCGCCAGATAGGCCCGCGCGGCGCTTTGCTGTGCTGCGGGATTATCGCGCGTTAAGGTCGGGGCCAGAATGTCGAGCGCAATATTCGGCAAACCCAGCAAAACAAGCTGATTAGCAACCTGAATTCGGGCGGGATCAGCAAATTCCGCGTCAGATAACAGGTGCTGGTGTTCCAGAATGGCTGTCACATAGGCAAGGTTACCCTGCTGGCTGGCAACCGTTTCAACAAGGATTTCAGCAGTAATATTTGCAAGTTTTTCAGGGTTGCCAGATGCGGCAGCGCTATCCGCAGCAACCATATTCAAAGCACTGGCAAGCCCGTTGATACGGGCATCCACCCGAATTTCCCATAGCCTTGCTTGTGCGCCTATTGCGGTGCCTCTTTGTTCAAAAACAATCGCTTGCAGATCAGTCAACAAGGATTGGGCAATGCCTGAATTTTGCGAAATTGCCGAACGCGCCAAGGCGATGACAGCTTCGGGCGATTCGGGTTCTTGGGCCTCGGCCACCTGTTGATAAAGCTGATCCGCGTCTTCTTGTCTGTCGTCAGTTTCCAGCAGGCTGGCAGAAACCATTTGCATGGGCGTGGTTTCAGGAACCGCCGCACGCCGGATAATTTCCAGAACCTGATTTGCAGGTTCGAACGCGCCGGCATCCAGCAATGCATTTGCCAAGCCAGGGCCGATCAGCAACCGGATTTCAATAGGATAGCGTGAAAATGCTTCGACAATGGCTTGGGTCTCAAATATTTCTACCGGCTCTGTGCCGCCCGCCAGAAACCACATTTCATGGGCGCCACCACAATTTTCACCCTTGGAAATCGGGCCGCCAGCCTGCCAGACCTGACGGTCAAGGATCTGCGCCATGTCGATCAATACCGGGCCATTTTTCGGCATTTCCGGCAAGCCTGCCAATGTTGAAATGGCCTCGACCCCCAAACCGTAAGCAAGGTAAAGCTTGGCAAGGTTTTCAACCTCGGCTTCGGCAACCCTGTCAAATTCGCCATAGATATTTGAACGAAAAGCAGCAACCTGTTCAGAGAATTCCAGTTCGCCAGCCCAGCCGGTCATATCAAAAACATCATCGTCAAGGCATTGTGGCATGGCAAATGCATTGACAATTGCCGCCAGATCGCTTGCGGCAGCATCATCATATGCGGTGCGTGCACTTAATTGCTGTAATAATTCCGGGTCCAATACCGCTTGTTCTTCTTCAGCTGGCAGTATTTCAGGTGTTTCCGGTGTTTCTTCGACTTGTTCGGACCGGTCAGGCGGGATAAAATCCAGCAACCCCTGATCAGCCGCACGGGTTAATTGTTGTAATAACTGGTCTTGCGCCTCTTCCACACGCAAAAGCATTTCCGGGTCAGGCGGAACGTCGGACCGCGTTGTATTTGTATCAATAACACTGTCCAGATTTGAAATAATACCTTGGGTCAGATCGGAAACCGTATTTGGTTCGGCCGCTGGTTCTATCAATTCGGGGGGCTGGCGCAGCGCGGCTAACGGTTCAAAAAAATCGGCCTGTCCCGTAACCGGTAAAGGTGCCAACCCCGAAGGTTGCCAATAGGCATAAGCCGCTGGCGGCGGGGTTTCATTCCGGGTTGCCAGTGCAGGCAAAACCGCGCCATCCTGAATATCAATCACCAGATAATTTTCGTTAAATGCAAATACATTGGCCGCGCAAGCACAGGGGGTTTCAATTTCAAGCACGGAGCCGGTTTCATCCTGCTGGCCACTAATCGAGGTCAAGCGGGTTTTAGGAATTCGATCAAACACCGTCTCGACCTTAAAGTCCAGCATCTGATCAGGAAAAACCAGCCGGATAACCCCGCGCGTTTCCACCAGTTCCCAAGGCGTATCGGGATCAATGGTCAGAACCAACCGGCTGAAAGTATCATGTTCGCCCGAGCGCACCGTTATTTCTGTTTGAGCAACCAGAACCCCGGGCAAAAATATCAATAAAAGGCCAAGCCGGATCATGCCGCCGCTTTCAATTCTTTGATGATAATCTCCAGATCATTAAACGATGGCCGCACCCTGCCCGGAGTATTCTGACGGCCAACCTCGACACAGATATTCGGGGCGTGATTATAAAGATTTGCCACCAGAACCTCGCGAATGAGGTTATAAAAATAATTGTCCTCCTCGGTAACCGCCTGAACTTTGGCGGAAAACGGACCAACCAGACCATAAGCCAAAAACACGCCAAGGAATGTGCCCACCAGCGCGCCGCCGATCATACCGCCCAGAACCGCAGGCGGTTTATCAATGGATGACATGGTTTTGATAATCCCCAAAACCGCCGCCACAATTCCCAATGCCGGCAGGCCGTCGGCCATTACTTGTAAGGCGTGGCTGGAATGCAGCGAATGAACGGCGTGTTCCTCCATTCTTTTTTCCAGCACTTCTTCGACCTGATGCGGGTCATCGTAATTCATCGAGGCCGAACGCAGGGTATCACAAATCAACCCAACCGCTATTTTGTCTTTCTGAATTCTGGGGTATTTTCCAAAAATTGCAGAACCGTCTGGTTCTTCGATATGGGTTTCCAGATCAACGGGGTTTTCGCGACCCACCCTGATCAGCGAATACAAAAGACACAGCAAATCCTGATAATCCTGCTTTTTCCATTTGTTGCCCTTAAACACCTTTCCCATGTCTTTAATTGTGTGTTTTACCACCGACATATCATTGGCAATTAAAAATGCACCAACCGCCGCGCCCATGATAATCATCATTTCATAAGGCAATGAATACATGATGATATCCATCTTGCCGCCGGCCAGAATATAGCCGCCAAACACCATGCTAAAAATTATAACAATGCCAATTATACCACCCATGGTGCTTCCTCTTTCAAAGGCCAAATCGGCCAGCTTTCTGTGCAATACTGCCCCATGGAGCGTTAAAATTTTCTCAAGGGTTTTGATTATTCTCGGGGTGCGTTGGCATTTCGTCCGGCCATCACCACACTGATTGAATAGGCCAGTTCTGACGGTAGTTCAGCCATGATATTTGCGGCTGAATCCGGGCGCATCCGGGCAAAAAAACCGGCGGCAAACTGAATATCCATGGTTTCGAAAATGCCGGCGGCATCAGCTGGTTTCATGCGTTCATACACCTCGGTTAATTGCGCCACATCGTTTTCAGCCGCATCATCCGCCTGTGCCAATGTTGCAGCCAGCCGTTCTTCGGCACCGCGCAAAGCCGCCAGTTGTTCAGCGATTCTGGCTTCGGCAACTTTCAA
Organism: Paracoccaceae bacterium; assembly: GCA_021648225.1. Taxonomy (GTDB): domain Bacteria; phylum Pseudomonadota; class Alphaproteobacteria; order Rhodobacterales; family Rhodobacteraceae; genus UBA3077. Next base: position 5,021 of record JAKITE010000081.1, on the reverse strand, counting down.
GGTCTGTTCTCGGCCATCTATATAAGCCTCGCGGGTTGCAAGTTGATCCTGCCGCGAAGAAAGCGCCGCCAAAAGCACCGAGGGTTCCCCCATTGGTTCACAGATTTCAGTATTGTTATCCGGCTCTGGGCCAGCTTGGGCCAAGGCTGCATTGTCATAGCTGCGCTGTCCGCCCATTTCCTGTGCCAGCGCCGGGGCCGAACCCGCAACCCGCACCACAACCGATGCTAGAAAACAAAATATAATCAGCGAAATTGTCCCGGGAGAGGGTTTATTCGGTAAAATTTTAACCATTATTTCACCGCAGTCATGACTTTTTGCAGCGCGTTCAACAGGTCTGCACGAGTGGCTGCATTCTTTTCAGATTCGATCGCGCTCAATAACGGTTCTTGCGCCTCGGTAAGGATTTCGTTTGAGGCGGTAGCTTTTTCTACCCTGTCACGCGCGCCACGAACATCAACGGTTTTGGCTGGTTTTCCACGTTCATGCACGGATACCATCAGCAATTCCAACCGGCCCGCCGCGATTTCGGCGCGGCTGGTAATATCAACCAGTTCTTCCAGACTTGCACCCGAAGCCTTGGTGGCGGCCCGAACTGATTTCTGAATTTCATCTACTTGTAATGACAAAGCGGAAATCGCGCCGCCAAGCCCGGTATCAAGCCGCATCAAGTTCTTGATTTTGCGCGATAAAACATAACAATAAAATGCCGCTGCCAAGGCTGCTGCTATCATTAATCCGTCTGCTATAAGTGCCATTTGGGTTCCCCTTATCCTAATATAAATTCTGTAATTAACAGGTCTTTGACCTTGCCTTGGCCGGTCACAACCTGAATGCGGCGCAGCATCTGCGCGCGCAGCCGATCAAAAGAAGAAGGCTTTGCCAGCTCTTCTTCGGATACCGCGCGCAAATAGGTATTTAGTGCATCGGTTATGCGCGGCATCACCAGTTCGATTTCAGCCGCATAAGCAGGGTCAACATCCAGTTGTCCCGAAAAACGCAGGAATTTTGCACTGGCGGAATCCCCTAGTGAAATTATCAAAGGCTCCATTTCGATAAAATAAATATCGGGCAAATCACTGGCAGACGCATAGCCGCCGGCATCCTTGCCATAGCCATCCCCGCCGGATTCGCCGCCGCCATCTGCATATTCCGAATCACCCTTTGGGCCTAAAATTAGGCCAGAATAGGTAGCATAAAAACCACCCCCACCCAGCAACAGGGCGCCAACCACCCCTATTAACAAGCCTTTTTTGCCGCCTTTTTTGGGTTTTTCATCATCTTCTGCCTTTGGATCATCTGCCATCTGCAAATCCTGTCAAATTTTTTCAACTTTCTTTACTTAATCCGGTTTTGGCTAACCAATTGTTAAAAGTGTTTGCGCAATGTTCCATAAATGCAGTGGGCATCAGAATGGTGTCGGCTTAACCAAACAGAACGTGAGCAAATATATGTGGACCAGTCTTGACCCCAAAAAGCGGGTAATTTTCATTTTGGCAGCGGTGGCGGGTTTTGTCGCATTACTGGGGTTGGTGCGGGTCACGACCTCTCCCAATCTGTCATTGCTTTATGCGGGGCTTGATGCTTCCTCAGCTGGCGAGGTTATCACCAGTCTTGAACAAAGCGGCGTTGTCTTCGAGGTGCGCGGAAACGCCATTTATGTTGATAATAACAGTCGCGACCAAGTGCGGCTTACCCTCGCCTCCGAAGGGTTGCCCGCATCGGGCATTGCCGGATACGAAATTCTGGACAGCCTGTCGGGGTTTGGCACCACATCGCAAATGTTTGACGCTGCTTATTGGCGCGCCAAAGAAGGCGAGCTGGCACGCACCTTGGTTGCATCGCCGCAAATCACCTCGGCCCGTGTGCATATCGCATCGGGTTCCGGCAAGCCGTTCAATCGCAATAATACCCCCACCGCATCGGTAACCCTGTCTGCCGCCAGCGGCAGTTTGGCCCCGTCTTTTGCCGAAGCCGCACGTTTTATGGTGGCCTCGGCGGTTAACGGGCTTAGCCCTGAAAACGTGGCGGTAATTGATTCCGCATCGGGGGTTGTGGTTTTGGCTGGTGATGCGGCCAATGCTGCGTCTTCGGGTGGTCTTGATGACCGCGCTGCTGAAATGCGCGGTAATATAGAACGTATTCTTGCTGCACGGGTTGGCGCAGGCAATGCCATTGTCGAGGTGATGATCGACGCCAATATGGAAACCCAGACCGTTTCTGAACGCATTATTGATCCTGAAAGCCGGGTGGTGATTTCATCAGAATCCCAAAGCGATACCGATGCTTCAAATGGCTCTGCCAGTGGTGCAGTAACCGTTGCCAGCAACCTGCCCGATGGCGATGTCGGTGGCGCTGCGGGACAATCCTCGCGCAATCAAAACAGCAATAGCGAGCGGATTAATTACGAAATTTCCGAAACCCTGCGCGAAACCGTGCGCCAACCGGGCGAAATTCGCCGCATTTCGGTGGCGGTGCTGGTTAACGGGCAAATGATAACCGACGATTCGGGGGCGCAGGTCTGGGCCCCCAGACCCGAACAAGAATTAATAGCCCTGCGCGAATTGGTGCAATCTGCCATTGGTTTTGATGCCACGCGCGGCGATGTGGTAACCCTGCAATCCATGGAATTATCACAGCCCGCCATTACCGGAACACTGGTGGATGAAACCCCCGGATTTTTGTCGCTTAACGCCATGTCGCTGGTGCAAATGGCGGTTTTGTCACTGGTAGTGCTGGCGCTTGGCATGTTTGTTTTACGCCCGCTTTTGGCCAGCCAGCCCAGCCTGCCGCCGCTTGCCCCAAATGAAAACAGCGCCAATGCCCAGCTTTCTGGCCCTGATGCCGGCAATGTTTTGGCGATTGAAAATAAAACCCCGCCAACCGCTGTGGAAATGTTGCGGACCGCAATTTCGGAACGTTCCGAAGAAACCAACCGGTTATTGCAAAACTGGATAGAAGCCCCCGAGAAAAATGATGAGGTATCAGTATAATGTGTGCCCTTAAATTAGAAGTTTTTACCAATGATGCGCTGGAGCCCAGCAAAACCATTTCTTTGTTTGAAGGGTTCGAATCTGAAAAGGACATCGCCTTTTCCAAAGGTGTGAAAAGCGGTGCCGAAGCCGCAAGCAAAGCTTTTGAAACCGAAAAAATCCGCAGTCTGGCCCCCATACTTGAGGCGCTGAATGACATTGGATTTTCACAAGTTGAAGCCCGCCATGCGGCGATCACCAGTTTGCGGCCCCTTATTACCGCAATCCTTGAAACCAGCCTGCCCGCCAGCGCCGCTGCCGGTTTCGCCACCGAGGTTGTCGACCGGGTTATGACCCTGATTGAAAAGCTGCCCGAGGCCAAAATAAATGTCTATGTGCCGCCGGATGCTGTTGATTCCATCGAGAAAATGTTGTCACCGGCCAATGCAAATGTATTTGTCCATGGCGACCCTGATCTTGGCCCGCTGGCCGCAAATATCAACTGGGGTTCGGGGTTTGAACAGCTTGATATTAGCGCAATCATTCAAACCATTGACCGCGTTGTGCAAACATTTTTTGCCCCGGAAGAAACCCAAAAAACCGGAGAAAACCATGCCTGATCAAGAAACCCAAAAAACCATAGCCGAGCCAAACGGCGCCCTTCAAGACAACGCCTTTCTTGGCGTTCCGGTCGAGGTGACAATTTCGGTTGGCAAAGCCAAACCCATGATTGCCGACCTGCTAAAACTGGGGCGGGGTTCGGTTTTACCGCTCAACAGCCGCATTGATGATCCGGTGGAAATTTATATCGGCGACAAACTGATCGCCAAAGGCGAGCTGCAAGAGATGGAAAACAGTGATAGGCTGGGCGTTCGCCTGACCGAAGTGGTTGATTTGCACGATGGTTTCTAAAACTACGGTTTCTAAAGCCAGCCTCGCTTGCCTTTTCATCCTTGCGCTCAGCTCGCCCGCATTGGCGCAAAGCCTGGAGGTTAATCTGGGGGATGGCGGGTTATCATTGCAATCGGTGCAGCTTTTCCTGATTTTAACCCTGCTAAGCCTCGCACCCGGCATTGCCATGATGGTCACCTGTTTTCCGTTTATGGTTATCGTTTTGTCAATCATGCGCCAAGCCATCGGCGTGCAGCAAGCCCCGCCAAATATGATGATTGTCAGCCTGGCGCTGTTTTTGACATGGTTTGTCATGGCGCCTGTGTTTAATCTGGCATGGGCCGAAGGGGTGGTGCCATATTTGGAAAATTCCATTGATATGCAAACCGCCATTAACCGCACCCTCGCACCCTTCAGGGTGTTTATGGAGGGCCGTGTTCAGACAGAAACCGTTGATCTGATGCTGGAATCAGCCTCTCAAACCGTTGCGCCCGATGAGCAATTACCGCTTAGCGTCTTGGTTCCGTCATTTTTGCTTAGCGAGATCCAGCGCGGGTTTGAAATCGGGTTTTTGATCTTCCTGCCATTTCTGGTGATTGATCTGGTGATCGCCGCCGTTTTGATGTCGATGGGCATGATGATGGTGCCGCCAGCAATTGTTGCATTGCCCTTTAAGTTAGCGTTTTTTGTTATTGCCGATGGCTGGTCACTGATTGCCGGCGCATTGGTCAGCAGTTATTCCTGACTGGCAAAACCTGTGTTGCGCGGGCCAAGCCCTGCGCAACACCTAACATCCTGCAATACCTGATTACTATTGCACAATAAATTCCGCATGCAGCGCGCCTGCTGCCTTGATCGCTTTTAAAATATCAATCATATCACGCGGCGAAACCCCGAGCGCGTTTAGCCCCTCGATCACTTCGGGCAGCGATACGGCTTTTTCCACCAAAGCCAGCCGGGTGTTTTCGCCCTCGATAATTTCAACCGTGGTGTTGGGCACCACAATCGGCGCGCCGCCAACCGAAAACGGATTGGGTTGAATAACGATCGGGGCCTCTTGAATACGCAAGGTCAGGTTGCCCTGGCTAACCGCCACCCGCGAAATCCGCACATCCGCACCCAAAACAATGGTGCCGGAACGTTGATCAACAATCACCC
>JAKITE010000005.1 GCA_021648225.1 Paracoccaceae bacterium | reverse complement strand
CGCAAGATATCCGGGTCATTATAGGCCGGATCAATACAAAACCGCCCCATTTCCACCAGCTTTCCGGGATAATCCTGCAAGCCCGACAGCTCATAAAACTGGGCGGAATAAGATTGTTTGATCGCGGCCCCGTTTGCAAAAGGCTGGATGCGAAATACACAGGCCAATTGCCCGTTCCGGCTGTCAAAGATCATCATATGCTGGCAATGCGGGTCAAACCTGTCGAAATCCGGACCGCTACCGCGAAAAACCCGCCCGCGCAGCGCCTGCACCATGCCCATATCCGCATTATTTTGCGCGAATCTTGCTTGATATTTCTGTTGCATCACATTGCCTGCCAAATTTGTTTTTAATACTATACGCTAGATCGGGCAGTTACCTATCAATTCTGTGTTAAAAAGAGGCAAGAATGGAAAAAACCGTTAAAACAGATGCCGAATGGCGGGCGCAGCTATCAAAGCTGGCCTATAAAGTCACTCAAAAATCCGCCACAGAACCGGCATTTTCAAATGACAGCTATCCGGATGCCAAAGGCATATTTCATTGCGTCTGTTGTGATGCGGTCCTGTTTGACATGGATGCAAAATTTGACAGCGGCACCGGCTGGCCCAGCTTTTACCAGCCCGTAAATAACGATTCGGTTAAACAAACAGCCGACCGGAAATTTTTTATCACCCGCACCGAGGTCATTTGTGCGGGTTGTGACAGCCATCTGGGCCATGTTTTTCCCGATGGGCCGCAACCAACCGGCCTGCGGTTTTGCATGAATGGATCCGCGCTTGAATTCAAACAGAATTAACCGCCGCCCAAAAAGCTTTCGGCGCTGAAATTGCCCAGATTGCCCAGCAATTGCTCAAAGAATGTCAGGCGGCGCCCGTCGGTTACGGTGACATTGCGGTTCAGATCAATGATCCGCCCGTCTTCCAGCGAAAAATGCTCCACCGCTGAAACCCTGCCATTGCCGGAAAAAATAACTGCGACAATCTGCCGTTCGACCTCGTTGGGGGCCATGAACGCCACCCGTTCCACCCTGCTGGAAATATAATACCAGGTATCAGATCCTTGTGCGCCGGTGGTTGTGGGCGTGCCAAGCAATGCCAGCACCGAATCCCGGGTATCTTTACCGGGCGTAATGGCCGCAACATCTGCCGCAATCGGCACATAACCATGCACATCAATCTGTGGAACACAGGCGCTTAACACGCCGGCAAATGCCGACATAATTAAAAACTTTTTAAATACTGACTTGCTCATAGTGTCCTCAGGCGACATATTGCCAAACTCTCGCATGTTGTTCCATATACTTGAAGCTGACGCAAGCAATGTGACATGCAAAAACCATTTATATGAGTGTATTATGGCCGACCAACCCGAAAATCCACCCGAATCCCCCCCGTTTTCCCGGCCCTACGAGGTCGACAGCCTGCCGGCCAGCCGTTTGATCAAATTTGATCTGGTGCCCGATGCGGCTGAACAATCCGCGCTGGCAGTAGCGCTGGGCCTGACGGGGCTTAAAAAAATGCGGATGCGCGGCGAAATCGCACCGCTCGGGGCGCGCAGCTGGCAACTTGACGGCGAACTGGGCGCGACGGTGTCGCAGGTCTGCGTGATCTGTGCCGAACCGGTGCGCACCCGAATCGATGTGCAATTGCGCATAAAATTTCTACCCGAAGACAAAATGCCCGATGAAAATGACGAAACCGAGCTGGATGACGAATTGGAGCCACTGGGCAAAATCATTGATATCGGCATCATTGCCACCGAGGCGCTTTCGCTTGAAATCCCGCTTTACCCAAAAAAAGAAGGGGCAGAGATGCAAAATGCCAGCGCCACCCCTGAAGGGCAGGCAATAATCACCGATGCAGAAATCAAACCTTTTGCCGGCTTGGCTGCCCTAAAGGAAAAACTGGGCAAGCCCTCCGAATAAGGCTTGTTATTTGCGCGATAATAGGTATTTTCCGCCCTTCAATTCCTGTTGGGGTTTGCATGCGCGGGAAATTCCTGCTAATCCGCCCCAAGATATACGTAATGCGGTTAAATTCCGTTTGATTTAAGGTCGAAAACAATGGCTGTTCCAAAGAGTAAAATCACCCGCTCCAAACGTGGCATGCGCCGTGCGCATCTGGCCTTGGCTGGCGCGAATCCGAATGAATGCACAAACTGCGGCGAGCTGAAACGCCCGCATCATGTTTGCCCTTCATGTGGTCATTACGCAGACCGCGAAGTTGTGGTTCTGGTTGACGAGATCGACCTGGACGAAGACGCGGCATAAGCCGCGGGGATAGGTCCGGCAATGGGCGAGACGCACAAACCGGACACCCTGCAAAACACAGCAAACACTGTGATCTCTGTTGATGCCATGGGCGGCGACAGTGGTGTTTCGGCTGTAATAGGCGGCATGGCAAAATTTGCCCGCAAAAACCCCGACGTGCGGTTTATTGTTAATGGCGATGCTGACCAGATCGGCAAGTGCCTGAAACGCAAACCTGATCTGGCGGCGCTTTGTGAAATCAATGCCACCGAACAGATCATCGGCATGGATGAAAAACCCTCGGCCGCCTTGCGCGGTGGTAAAAAATCCAGCATGTGGGCCACAATTGACGCGGTAAAAACCGGCGCGGCCCAGGCAGCCGTTTCTTGTGGCAATACCGGCGCCTTAATGGCCATGTCGGTGGTGCGTCTGCGTAAAGCCCCCGGTGTGGACCGGCCTGCCATTGCCATCCTTTGGCCCTCGGCCAATCCACAAAGGCATAATATCATGCTGGATGTGGGCGCCGATATAAAAGCCAACGCGCAGGATTTGTTAAAATATGCAATCATGGGCGCTTCATACGCGCGCAACGGCATGGGCCTACCCTGCCCACGGGTTGGGTTGTTAAATGTCGGCACCGAAGAATTCAAAGGCCGCCCCGAATTGCACGAGGCCGCCAAATTGGTAAGCACGGTTGCTGAAACCTCGGATTTCGAATTTGTCGGCTATGTCGAGGGCAGCGATATTCCTTCAGACCGGGTTGACGTTATTGTCACCGACGGTTTCACCGGCAATGTCGCCCTGAAAACCGGCGAAGGCACTGCAAAACATGTTAGCAACCTGTTAAAACGCGCCTTTTCGCACACGCCTTTATCGCGCATCGGCGCGTTGTTTGCCATGACCAGCCTGCGGCGTCTATCCAAACGCATTGATCCGCGCCGCGTCAACGGTGGTGTGTTTCTGGGTCTGAACGGCATTGTGGTTAAATCCCATGGCGGCGCAGATGCCACCGGCGTTGCGGCGGCCATCAAGCTGGCCCATCAACTGGCGCAAAATGATTTTTCAGAAAAACTGACAGCGCGGGTTGCGTCCGGCCTCGCCGCAAGCAAAGATGCGCTTTCACTTAATAACGAGGCGTAAAAATGACCGTTACCCGTGCTGTGGCTGTTGGCGTGGGGCATTATCTGCCCGAACGCGTGGTGGAAAACGCCGAATTTGAAAAAACCCTGGATACCTCCGATGAATGGATCCGCTCCCGCTCCGGCATTGAGCGCCGCCATTTTGCCGCTGAAGGGCAATTAACATCGGATTTAGCACTCGAAGCCGCCAAAATGGCATTAAAAGACGCCGGATTAACCGCCAGTGACCTTGATGCGATTGTTCTGGCCACCAGCACCCCTGACCAGACTTTTCCCTCTACCGCCAGCAAATTACAGGCCGCGCTTGGCATGAATACCGGCTTTGCCTTTGATATTCAGGCGGTTTGCGCCGGGTTTATCTATGCAATCAGCACCGCCAACGCACTGATCGTTTCGGGGCAAGCCGAACGGGTATTGGTAATAGGCGCCGAGACCTTTTCGCGCATCATGGATTGGAGCGACCGTTCCACCTGTGTGCTGTTTGGCGATGGCGCAGGCGCGCTTATTCTTGAGGCAAGACAAGGCAATGGCGACAGTGCCGACCAAGGTATCCTGTCCACCGACCTGCAATCCGATGGCCGCTATAATGATCTGCTTTATGTGGATGGCGGCGTTTCCAGCACCCAGACCACCGGCGTTTTGAGAATGCAGGGGCAAGAAGTATTCAAACACGCGGTTGGCAAGCTGGCCCAGACCGGCGAAATCGCGCTGGAACGCGCGGGCGTTACGGTTGATGATGTCACCTGGGTAATCCCCCATCAGGCAAATCTGCGTATTATCAAACGCACCGTGGCCAAAATGGGCCTGACCATGGACCGCGTGGTGGTGACCGTGCAAGACCACGGCAACACCTCGGCGGCGTCCATTCCGCTGGCATTATCGGTGGCCTATCAGCGTGGCCAGATCAAACGCGGCGATTTATTGCTGATGGAAGGCATTGGCGGCGGTCTGGCATGGGGTGCAGCCACCTTACGGTGGTGAATCCACGCCGCCGCATAAGTCATTGATATTGACTCGCTTTCCCTTTTTCACATAACCTGTTTACAAACCAAGGGAGCGAATCTGTGAGCAATGCAACATTAACGAGAATGGACCTCAGCGAAGCGGTATTTCGCGAAGTCGGCCTGTCACGCAACGAATCAGCTGAATTGGTTGAATCAGTGCTGGGCTATATGGCCGAAGCACTGGTAGGGGGTGAAAACGTCAAAATATCATCTTTTGGCACGTTTTCGATCCGCGATAAAAATGCCCGCATTGGCCGCAACCCCAAAACCGGCGAAGAAGTCCCGATCGCCCCGCGCCGCGTGCTAACCTTCCGCCCTTCACATCTGATGAAGGAACGCGTGGATAACGGCAACAAAGCCTGAAAATGCAAAAATCGGCACAGGCATTTCGAACCATCAGCGAGGTCGCTGATCTGCTGGACCTGCCTGCCCATGTTTTACGTTTCTGGGAAAGCCGTTTCACCCAGATTTCGCCGCTAAAACGCGGTGGCGGGCGGCGCTATTACCGGCCCTCGGATGTTGACCTGCTGCGCGGTATCCAGCATTTGCTGTATGAAGACGGGCTGACCATCAAAGGCGCGCAGAAAATCCTGAAATCCAAAGGGGTTAAGCATGTCAGCAGCATGGTGCCCGAACCGCTTGCCGACGCCTCCCCCGATGAACCTGTCAGCAAACCTGTCGATGCACCTTCCGATACGCCTATTGATTTGAGGGCAATCATTAGCCAATTGCAGCAGTTAAAAGCCTCTATCGAGGCTACGTTTTAATGACGTTACGTTTCGCCCTTGCCACCACCAATTTTGACGATATAAACAGCCACAGTCGGGCTATGGCGCAGCTTGGTAGCGCGTTCGTCTGGGGGACGAAAGGCCGTGGGTTCGAATCCCGCTAGCCCGACCAAATTTTCAATCTCGAGGGGGGGGATGAAAATGAGCCAGCAAAATCCATGGCAGAAAAACCAAGGCGTTTTGCCCTTTCAAGCCATTCAGCAAATGATTGCAGCCGGCCAGATCACCAGCAGCCACACCATCCCCACCCCGCAAATCCAGCCCGCCAGCCTTGATCTGCGTCTTGGCAATAAGGCATGGCGGGTGCGCGCATCGTTTCTGCCCGCTAAAGCCGGAATTGAAGCACGGCTGGCTGATTTCTCCACCCATGAAATTGATCTGACAGATGGCGCAGTGCTGGAAAAAGGCTGTGTTTATCTGGTGCAATTACAAGAATCGCTAAACCTGCCGGATCATATCAATGCGGTGGCCAATGCCAAATCCTCAACCGGTCGGCTTGATCTGTTTACGCGGCTTATCACCAATAACGCGGTTGAATTTGACCGCATAGACGCCGGATATTCAGGGCCGCTTTATGCCGAAATATCGCCGCGCTCGTTTTCGGTGCTGGCGCGTGAAGGCATGCGGCTGAACCAGATCAGGTTTCGTTACGGTCAGGTTGTGTTATCCGATGATGAACTGCGCGCGCTGGATGCCACGCAAGGCCTGGTTGATTCCGACGCCCATATTGATAACGGTCTGGGCTTTTCGGTTGATCTATCGACGGATCTTGGCAAAATCGTCGGATACCGCGCCAAACCCCATACCGGCCTGATTGATCTCGACCAGCTAGATCATTATCCGGTTGCCGATTTCTGGGAACCGGTCACCGCGCCCAACGGCCATATCATTCTTGACCCCGGCGCTTTTTACATTCTGGTTTCCCGCGAGGCCGTGCATATCCCGCCCGATTGCGCCGCAGAAATGGCCCCGTATCTGGCCATGGTAGGTGAATTCCGCGTGCATTACGCCGGTTTCTTTGACCCCGGTTTTGGCAATGCCGATGCCGGCGGCAAAGGCTCGCGCGGGGTGCTAGAGGTGCGCTGCCACGAGGCCCCGTTTGTGCTGGAACACGCACAAATCGTCGGGCGCTTGGTTTACGAGAAAATGCAGGAAGTGCCGGAAGTTTTATACGGTGCTGATCTGGGGTCGAATTATCAGGGCCAAGGCCTGAAGCTGTCGAAACATTTCCAAAACCCCTAAAACCGGCCAATCCGCCGCACCAGCCGCCCAAGCTTTCGGGCTTGGCTGACTTGCTGCCCCGATTGCGGCTGCTCTGCGGTTTTACCGGCAGGGGTATTTGGTTTTGATCGGTTTAACCCTTTGCGCAAAGCGCCCATGGCAACACGACGAATGATCATTGATATAATACGTTCCATGGCATTGCCTATACCCGAATAATGAAGGTTTTTCAACAGCCCCGTAGGGTGCGTGGTCTCCACGCACCGTTTCGTTAACCTTTCGGCGGCATATGGAAAACTTACACAAAACTTATGGAAAAATTACATCTGTTTTGGCGAATTTTGCATAAAGGTTAACGGGTGGCGGGGTGGAACCCCACTCTACGAGAACATGTCGTCTTGGTCGCCGTCATTTTCTTCATCCTCCGCCAACATCCCCGGTGCGGGGCGGTTATCCAGCAGGCCGGAATCGCGCAGTTCTTTAACCCCCGGCAGATCGCGCGAGGTCTCTAATCCGAAATGATCCAAAAACCCTTGCGTCACCGTAAACGTCACCGGCCGCCCCGGGGTCATGCGGCGACGGCCGATTTTGACCCAGCCCAGCTCCATCAGCATATCAATAGTGCCGCGCGAGACAGACACGCCGCGAATTTCCTCGATCTCGGCCCGAGTAGCGGGTTGATGATAAGCAATAATCGCCAAGGTCTCGATGGCAGCGCGGGATAATTTCCGATGTTCAACCTGTTCTTTTTGCATCAAAAAACCCAGATCAGGTGCTGTGCGAAACGCCCAGCCTTCACCGATTTTTACAACCGAAACCCCCCTGCCCTCATAGCGTTTGCGCAGGTAAACCATGGCCTCCGACACATCCGACCCATGCGGCATCCGGCTTTCAATCTCAGCCACGCTAACCGGTTCCGCAGTGGCAAACAGGATCGCCTCGATCATACGTTCCTGTTCCGCCATTGGCGGGGCCTCGAACAGGGATTCGAGCTTTTCTTCCTCGATCATCTTACGGCCCGCTTGCGCAGCTCAATCGGTTCAAAAATGTCCGATTGCCGCATTTCCAGCTTGCCTTCTTTCACCAGCTCCAACGCCGCCGCAAAGGTCGACGCGGTGGCCGAACGGCGCTTTTTAGGGTCCAGCCGCCATGCCTCGGGCAAATACTGCTCCAGCACGCCCCATTCCATGGCATGGCCGATCAGGCCTTTCATACGCTCAAGTGCTTGTTCCATTGTATAAATCGCGGTGCGTTTCATTGATAGCGGTTCAAAATCATCGCGAGTTTTGGTCTGGGCATAGGCCTGCATCAGGTCCAGCAAGGTCGATGTATAACGAATGGTGCGTTTGCGCGACACAGCCTCAACCTGCCCGCGCGCGAAAAAATCCCATCCCAATTGGTCGCGTGCCATCAGGCGTGCCGCAGCGCGGCGCATGGCCTCCAGCCGTTCCAGCTGGAATGCCAGATGCGCGGCTAGTTCCTCCCCCGAGGGGCCTTCATCCGCAGGGTCCGCAGGCAATAACAGCCGCGATTTCAGAAATGCCAGCCAAGCCGCCATCACCAGATAATCGGCGGCCAATTCAATACGCAGGCGTTTGGCTTCCTCGACAAATAACAAATACTGTTCGGCCAGCTCCAGAATGGACACCTTGCGCAGATCAACCTTTTGGGTGCGTGACAGGGTCAATAACAGGTCCAGCGGGCCTTCAAAACCGTCAACATCCACCACCAATGCCTCTGCCAAGCGGCGGCTTTTGATGTCTTGGTCGTGCATGTCGTTTACAAAATCATCCGGCATACATCCCCCTAGCGGGCCGTCACAGGGATACATTGCACATCGCGCCCCATCAGCACACCGCACAGATCAGATGCTGCCGCAGGGTCGGCAAACCCGATGGCGCGCAGCCGGTAAAACACCCGGCCGCCTGCCTCTCGGCGTTCGATATACCGGGTTAACCCGCTTAACAGGTCAGGCTGGTTTGACAGCAGGAAATCCCAGTTTCGAATGGCGCTTTGTTCATCGTCAAACACCCCGAGCTGAATCATCTGGGTGCCAACCGGAACTTGTGTTACCGCGCCGCCCGGTTCGGAAATCACCGGTTCAACCGGGGCTGTATCCGGCGCATTATCCGAGGCTTCCTGGGCAATGGCAGCAGCAATGGCATCGCTTAGCTGTTCTGCGCTTGATGACAGGCCGGGTTGCTCAACACGGCGCACCGGACGGGTCATATCGGATTCAATAACAGGTTCCGCGCTTTCGATTGGGGTTTCCGGCTCTGTCAAAAGGGTTTCGACGGGGGCTTGCGTTTCCACAACAACCGGCTCGGCTTGTAATAACGGAACAACAGTGTCTGGCACTGGAGTGGCGGGCTGGTCAGAGACCGGCACGTCCTCGACCGTGGCCCTTTGCGGGGGCGGTGCAAGCTGGGTTTCAGCACCCACCGGCGCGGTTTCATCCGATGCCAGCACCGCGTTGACATCCAGCCCCTGATTATTGGCTTGGGTGCCTTGGGGGTCTTCGGGGCGTTCGCGGGCTACGCCGCCCATGGCCTGAATGACCGGAACATCATTGGCATCGCGTTTACCCAATTCAAAAACCCAGTAAACCACACCCAATATCAAAACCAGCGAGACAATCCCGCCGGACCATTTGGCAATTTGCGCAGCCAAACCGCCCGCTTGCTGATCATCAGCACCGGAACCGGTATTATCAATATTTAATCGCGATTCGCTCATTGGTAAACGCCTCTCGAGTGACACTATAAATAGTGGCCTGCCTTGCTCCAACCCCTAAATGTGCAAATGTATGCGTTTATCGCATCTCGTTACGCGGGGTGACGCCCAGAATACCAAGCCCCGCAGAAATCACAACCGCAACGGAGCGGATCATTGCCAGCCGCGCCAATGTGCATTCAACCGCATCTTCCCTAATAAACCGCAAACCGGGGTCAACCTTGCCCATATGTTGCAGCGCATGGAATTCCGAGGCCAGCTCATACAGATAAAACGCAATCCGGTGCGGTTCGTGATGGGTGGCGGCCAGTTCAGCCAAGCGCGGCCACTCAGACAGCTTTTTAATCAGGCCGGTTTCCGCATCATGATTTAACAGTGACATATCCGCGCCAGCCAGTTTTTCATCGCTGGGATTACCAGCCTTTTTCAGCACTGAAAACACCCGCGCAAAGGCGTAATTCACATAAAATACCGGATTATCCTTGGATTGCTCGGTGGCTTTGGCAAGGTCAAAATCCAGCGCTGCATCGTTTTTGCGGGTCAGCATCACAAAACGGGTCACATCAGCGCCCACCTGTTCAACCACGTCGCTAAGCAACACAAACGTGCCGGCGCGTTTTGACATTTTGAACGGTTCGCCGTTTTTGAACAGGCGCACCAATTGGCACAGCTTGATATCCAGCGGCACTTTGCCATCCGACAGGGCGGAAACGGCAGCTTTCATGCGTTTGACATAACCGCCATGATCCGCCCCCAAAACATCAATCAGCCCGTCAAAGCCCCGTTCGATCTTGTCATAATGATAGGCAATATCGGGGGCAAAATAGGTCCAGCCGCCGTCGGATTTTTTCACGGGGCGGTCGACATCATCGCCGTGCGCGGTGGAACGAAACAGGGTTTGCTCACGCGGCTCCCAGCCCTCACCCAGCTTGCCTTTGGGGGGGGGCAAAGTGCCGACATAAATCAGGCCCTTGGCATCCAGCGCATCAAGACATGCCTCGATCTTGCCGGTGCCATACAGGGATTTTTCACTGAAAAACACATCCATTTCAATACCGATCAGGGCCATATCGCTGCGGATCAGCACCATCATGGCATCGGTGGCAAAATTGCGGATTTCCTCCATCCAGACATCTTCGGGTTGGTCGATATAGGCATCGCCCACCTTGGCTTTCAGGGCTTGACCAACCGGAATAAGGTAATCGCCGGGATAGACACCCTCGGGGAAAGAAACCTTTTGGCCGTGGGCCTCCAGATAGCGCAAATAGACCGAGCGCGCCAAGGTATCGATCTGGCTGCCGCCATCATTGATCACATATTCGCGGGTAACCTGATAACCGGCAAAATCCAGCAGGCTGGACAAAGCATCACCAAACACCGCGCCGCGCGTATGGCCGATATGCAGCGGGCCGGTGGGATTAGCCGAAATAAATTCAACATTGATCTTTTTCCCCTGCCCGATGTCTGAGCGGCCAAAATCAGCCCCCGCATTCAGAATTTGCGGGATTAACCCATGCAAAATTGCCGGATCAAGCCGCAGGTTCAAAAACCCCGGGCCAGCCACATCTGCGGTTTTGATGCGCGGGTCAGCAGCCAGTTTTTCGGCCAGAATCTGTGCGATATCCCGGGGTTTCATTTTGGCAGGCTTGGCCAGCACCATCGCCGCATTGGTAGCCATATCGCCGTGCAAGGCGTCGCGCGGCGGTTCTACGGAAACATTTGAAAAATTCAGACCCGCAGGCAATGTGCCCTCACCCACCATTTCATTCAAGGCAGACAAGACAAGGGTTTTGATTTCGGCAAAAAGGTTCATTCTGGTATCCATTCGGGTTTTGCGGTCACATATCACAGGGCCATTGAAATGACCACGCGGTCAGCTGCAAATTTTACGGTGTTCTTGCAGGGCAAACCGGTCGGTCATGCCCGCGATATAATCGGAAATAGCACGGGCCTGCGCCTGTTCGCTTGCTTCCATGCGCCACTCTGATGGTAATTTTTCAGGGCTGGCAAGATAGGCAGCAAACAATTCCCGCACCACCTGCGCGGTTTCAACCCGCATCTTTTTGACGGTTGCATGACGATACATATGGCTGAATAGAAACGCGCGGATTTGTTTCAGATCAGCCCAGAGGCTGGCAGAAAACTGCACCACCGGCGCGTCAAGATTGCGGATATCCTGTGCGGTTTTTGGCGCGGCTTTTGTCAGGCGTTTTTGGCTTTCAACCAACACATCCTCGACCATAACGCCAAACACACGGCGCAAGGCCTCGTGTCTGCGGCGACCGGAATCCAGATTTGGGAAAAGCTGATCTACTTCGTGAAAACAATCACTTACAATAGGAAGCTCAAGCAAATCCTCAATTTCAAACAGCCCTGCACGCAGCCCGTCATCCAGATCATGATTGTTATAGGCAATATCATCCGCCAAGGCCGCGACCTGTGCTTCAGCACTGGCATAGGAATGTAATTCCAGATCAAATCGCGCGTTATAGTCAGCCAGCGCATAAGGCAATTCGCCCAGCACCGGTCCGTTATGTTTGGCGATGCCCTCCAGGGTTTCCCATGTTAGATTCAACCCGTCAAAACGCGCATAATGCCGCTCCAGATCCGTAACAATACGGATGGCTTGCGCGTTGTGATCAAAGCCGCCATATGGCTGCATACAGGCATCCAGCGCTTCTTCTCCGGTATGGCCAAACGGGGTGTGGCCAAGATCATGGGCCAGCGCCACGGCTTCGGTCAATTCCGAATTCAGGCCTAAAACGCCCGATATGGTGCGCGCCACCTGCGCCACCTCGATAGAATGGGTCAGGCGGGTGCGAAAATGATCGCCCTCATGTTCGACAAAAACCTGGGTTTTGTGTTTCAGGCGGCGAAACGCCGTGCAATGGATGATCCGGTCACGGTCCCGCTGAAAGGGTGAGCGATGGGCGCTGCCCGTTTCATCAACCAACCGGCCCCGCGTATCTGCCGGGTTCGAGGCATATTTCTGTTTCATTTTTGCTCCGCACTTGTCACAGGGCTTTGGCCCGCTTACATTCGCAATAGCTAATCTAACATGGATAAGGTTAAAAGATGCAGCTTTCTTTGCCCCCCAAAGTCACAAATCGCGCTTTTGAACGCCTGAGCGAGATCAATGACGGCGCCGATGCCCCCCAAGCCCTGCGCGTTGCGGTTGAAGGCGGCGGTTGTTCGGGGTTTCAATATGAAATCAAGCTGGATGTCGCGGCATCTGACGACCTGATTCTGGAACAAAACGGCGAAAAAGTGTTGATTGATCCGGTATCTTTGCCATTTCTGGCCAACGCCACCATTGATTTCACCGATGAACTGATCGGCGCGCGATTTGTGATCAACAACCCCAACGCCACCAGTAGTTGCGGTTGTGGCACTTCGTTTTCGATGTGATTATTTAGCGCGGCCTGCATCGATCAAAATTTGCAGGTTTTCAGCCCCTAAATCGCTGCCTGCCTGGGCACCCAAACGATAATAATACGCAGCCTGCTGGAAATTTTGATCAACCCCATAGCCATATTCATACATATAACCCAGATTGGTCAGACCATCGGGGTGGTTTTGTTCGGCCGCACGTTGAAACCACTTGAATGCTTCATTATGGCTTTGGGCAGTGCCCCGCCCCTCTAAAAACATCAATCCGACATTGGATTGCCCCAAACCTTGGCCATTTTCTGCGGCGGTCAGATACCAGTTAAATGCCTCTGTGTCACTTTGCAGAACACCACGGCCAACGTCATACATATACCCAAGGTTGGTTTGCGCCAGCGGGAAATCACGCTCTGCGGCGCGGCGATACCATTCAAACGCCAGGCTGTCATTCACGGGAATGCCCTGTCCGGTATCATACATATAGCCAAGATTGGTCATACCATCGAGCTGCCCCTGCTCGGCAGCTTGGGAGAACAGGTTAAATGCAAATTGCAGGTCTTGTGGCACACCCCTGCCATGCAGATATAACAAGCCAAGGTTGCTTTGGCTAAGCGCGTGGCCTTGGTCAGCGGCGCGTTGATACCAATAAACTGCACGGGCCATATCCAAGCTTGTTCCAACACCAACCTCATACATATAACCAAGGTTTGACTGGCCGGTTGCATTGCCATTTTCTGCTGATGCCAGATAAAGCTGAAAAGCGCGGTTAACACTTTGTGGCACGCCCAGACCTTTTTCATACATAAAGCCCAGATTAACCTGTGCGGATGAATTGCCTTGATCAACCGCGCGCCGATACCAGAAAATCGCTTGTTCATAATTGATCTGCACATCTTCACCAAAATGGTAAAGATCACCCAGACGCGCCTGCGCAGCCGCATCACCGGATTTGGCATCCGCTTGAATTTGCTGGAATTCCTGCGCAGTTGTTTGCGCAACAACCGGCGTAATAAAAACCCAAAACACAGCTAAAAGTGTAATAGTTCTGATGCTAAATGACCCAACCATGGTGAACTCCCAAAAAATTGATACTAGACTACTATCGTAAAAATTTGATAACTCAATTTTATTGATGGCTTTTTATACTCAAGACAAAAATTCGGCGGGAAACCTTGCTTGGAATTCTTGCGCGATTTCAATGGGAAACTGTTTTGGGTCCAGCATTTCATACCCGAACCGCTTAGCAACCTGCCAATCGGTATGCTGGTTGATCAAGGCAACCGACTGACGGGTTAATCGCTGTCGCCATTTTTCTTTGGTGTAAAAATCCTGTAAATCTTCGGCCTTAAAACTTTTTCTTTTGGCGGGCATAGATATGGCCGCCAATCCGGTTGAATCAATATCAAAAAAAGCCAGCGCCGTGGCCATTGTTTTGACTGGAAACCGGATGAAATCTTCGAAACTGAATTGATAAAACGGAATGTCGCAACAATCTTGAAAATCCGCATAAGCCCGCAATTTTTCGTTCCACAAACACATCGGAGAATTCAATACCGTATCCACCCGGTCTTTTGGCTGTGTCAGCCATGGATAATCAACAAACTGTTCCAGGGTTTCACAGGAAATACCTTTGGCGTGATGTGGGCGTTTATATAATGAAACCATCCAGCTATAGGGGTTTTTTACCACAAAAACCACATTGGCCTCTGCTTTGGCATAGCTTTGGTCAAAATAGGGCGCTGCGTGTTTCCATGCGGCAACACCGCCTACTCTGTTTCGGTTTTCAAAACTGAATGCCTCCATATATTCATCCAGCCATTTTCCGCGAAACCGGTCTTTTATACGTCTTTGCATCTCTTTGATTTGCGTAGGTTTTTTCAAATCGGGAACAGCTGTTGTCAGGTTTGGCATAGCGCGGATCATCTGTAACATGGCGCGGGTTCCGGTGTTTCTTTCGCCAAAAACCTTAATAAGATGTTGTTTCAAATCCGATGTCCCAATTCTGCCTCTTGCCTATCGCAGCCTAGCGCATATACCCTTGGCACAGCAACACCGAGGAAGCATATGAAAATTGCAAGTTTCAACATTAACGGCATCAAAGCCCGCCTGCCACGATTGCTGGAATGGCTGGAGGAAAGCAAGGTCGATGTCGCACTTTTGCAGGAAATCAAATCCATCGATGCCAATTTCCCGCGTCAGGAAATTGAGGATCTGGGCTATAATATCGCTACCCACGGCCAGAAAAGCTTTAACGGTGTGGCGATTCTTTCCAAATATCCGATCGAGGATCTGGTTTGCGGATTGCCCGGCGATGCGGAGGATGAACAAGCCCGCTGGATCGAAGCCAGCATTAATAACGTGCGGATTTGCGGGCTTTATCTGCCCAATGGCAATCCGGTTCCGGGGCCAAAATTTGATTATAAGCTGGCTTGGATGGAGCGCATGTTTTCCCGCGCCAAGGATATTCTAAAATCTGAAGAAATTGCGCTAATGGCAGGGGATTACAACATTATCCCCCAACCCGAGGATTGCCACGACCCTGATGTCTGGTGGGGTGATGCGCTCTATCGCCCTGAAAGCCTGTCAGCCTATCGCAAAATATTAAACCTTGGTTTCACCGAAGCGTTTCGCGCCCTGCATGCCGCGCCAATGAATTACACATTCTGGGATTTTCAGGCAGGCGCATGGAACCGCAATAACGGCATTCGCATTGATCATTTTTTGCTAACCCCGCAGGCAGCGGATTGTTTGACCGCTTGCGAAATTGACCGCGATATGCGTGGCCGTGAACGCCCCAGTGACCATGTGCCGATCTGGATAGAACTGGATATTTAGCGCTGTTACTACGTTTTGGTTACGTCATGCTTATATAGCCAATCATATCTGGCCAATAGCCGATCTGACGAGGAATTCCGCAGAATCGTATGCGCCATCCCGCGAAACCCGGGCGTGCGCAAATGATACCCCCAAGCATTACGTTTGGCTGCGTTTTGCACCCGCGTCGCACGGGATTTGCGGCGGTTTTCATAGTCTCGCAACCCTGCCGGAATATCGTCAGATTTCTCCAATGCATCTGCCAAAACCCATGCGTCCTCCAGCCCCATGACCGCGCCTTGTGCCAAATAGGGCAGCATCGGATGGCAGGAATCGCCCAAAAGCGCCACTTGTCCATCGCTCCAACGGGCGAGGGGTGGATGGTTAAACAAACCCCATAAAAAGGTATGGTCAACCGCTGCCAGCAAATGTTCAACCGGCGCAGCCCAGCCGGAAAACGCATTGCGCAGGTTTTCAGGAGAATCAGGAATGTTCCAACCCTCGGAAGCCCAGTTTTGGCGTTCCTCGACGGCTACAAAATTAATCACACTGCCACCGCGCAGCGGATAGGTGACTAAATGGCGGCCTTTGCCCATAAAAACCTGGGTTTCATTGGCAAATAAACCATCCGGCAGCCGATCTGTCGGCACCAGCCCGCGCCATGCAACCTGCCCTGTAAATTCGGCAGCCTCACCAGCAAATATCGCCGCACGCGTGACAGAGCGCACCCCGTCAGCCGCAATCAGGCAATCAACCAGCACGCTTTCCTGTTCGGAAAATTCAATCAAGGCCCCGGCACCGTTTCGCGCCACATTGGTTACTTTGTGATCAAAGCAAAACCTGACCCCTGCTTTTCGCGCGGCACCGGCCAGAACCGCCAAAAGATCTGCACGATGAAATTGCCAATAGGGGCTTTCATCGGCTTTATCATTCAAATTCAACCGCGTAACCTTTGCGCCTTTATAATCGCGCAGCACAATGGCGTCTGGCGTATTGGCCAGCGCGGCGGCTTTGTCTTTCAGGCCAAGCGCATCCAGAACCGCAACGCCATTGGGGCTTATTTGCAACCCCGCGCCGACCTCTCCCAATGCTTTTGCCTGATCATAAAGCGTGATTTTGGCACCTTTGCGCGATAATGCAATCGCGGCGGCCAAACCGCCAATACCCGCGCCGATGATCGAGAATTCTGCGCCGTTCATTTCCATTTTTCACCCCTTATTTGGCCAAAACCCCTAATTCTGCAAGGATCTCATCACCATGTTCCCCGTCAGCAGGGATATTTGTATCAATTTCCGCCAACTCTGCGCCAAACCGTGGCGCCGGAGCCGGATGGGTAAGGCCATCATGTTTTTGCAAAGCATGGCGCGCCGCCATATGCGGGTGCTGCGCGGCCTCGCGGTAAGTTAAAACCGGCGTTACGCAAGCATCGCTTTGATCAAACATCCCAGCCCAGTGGGTCATTGTATTTGACGCGAATTTTGCAGCCAATATTGCCGCCTGTCCGTGATGTAGATCAATCTTGTGCTGCGAGCCAAAGCTTTCTGCATCGAGATCAAGCATATTCAGCATGATTGCAAAAAATTGCGGCTCGATACAGCCAACCGCCATAAACCGCTGGTCCGAGGTTTGATAGCAACGGTAATATGGCACCGCACCATCCAGCCAGTTATTTTGACGTTGCGTGTTCCAGCCCCCGGCTGCATCCATTGAGTGAAACATGCCCATCATCGAATTAACACCATCACAAATCGCGGCGTCAATCACTGTTCCCTGCCCGCTGGTTTTGGCGCTTAGCAATGCCGCAAGCATGCCGGTGACCAAAAACATCGACCCGCCGCCAAAATCACCCATCAGGTTAAGCGGCGGTGGTGGTGGCAAATCGGCAGGGCCAATGGCCTGTAACGCGCCGGTGATGGACAGGTAATTGATATCATGCCCCGCCATTTGCGCATAAGGGCCGTTTTGCCCCCAGCCGGTCATGCGCCCATAAACCAGCCCGGGATTCAGCGCCAGACACGTGTCGGGACCAAGGCCCAAACGCTCCATCACACCGGGGCGGTTTCCCTCAAGCAATGCATCGGCAGATTGAATTAGTTCCAGCGCGGTTTGAATACCTTTCGGGGATTTCAGATCAATAATGATTGAGCGCTTGCCTCTTCGGTCAACGGCTTTTTCCAAAGCAATATCGCCGCGTTTCGGCCGATCAATAACAATTACCTCGGCGCCCATATCCGCCAGAACCTGCCCTGCATAAGGGCCAGGACCAATGCCGGAAAATTCGATAATCCGTAGGCCTTTTAAGGGTAGGCTATTCATAAAACCGGCTTTCAGGTGCTGTTTATATTTCAGCCAGTTTACGCATAAAACCCTGCCCCGCAACAATAAATCCGGCCGCCGCAATACCCGCCGAGCGTAGCGAGGCCAAGCCCAACTGTTGTCATCTGATCCTGAAAGGATCGGAGGCATAACAGGCGGGAGCCTTGGTTTTTATTGGGTGGAAAATCAAGTATCGCGGTGGACTTTTTCTTTGCGCTCGTGGCGTTCCTGGGCCTCGAGGCTAAGGGTAGCGATCGGCCGCGCATCAAGGCGTTTTAGCGAAATAGGTTCGCCGGTATCTTCGCAATAGCCATATGATCCGTCTTCGATCCGGCGCAGGGCGGAATCGATTTTGGCAACCACTTTGCGTTCACGATCACGGGTGCGCAATTCAAGCGCGCGGTCGGTTTCCTCGGATGCGCGGTCGGCCACGTCGGGAATGTTGCGGGTGCCTTCCTGCATTTGTTCTATGGTGTCGCGACTGTCTTTCAGAATGCTGTTTTTCCATTCTTGCAGCTTGGCGCGAAAATATTCCAACTGGTTGGCATTCATAAAATCTTCGTTTTCGGCTGGCTTGTAATCCGCGTCTAAAATTGTTTCCGCTTTCATGCCCTTAACCCCAATAAAATCCCAATTAGGCGTGAGATAACTGTAAATTCAGAGAATGTCACTAGCTAAAGCGTTTCCAGTTCTTGCCAAGGCAGGTTGATCGCAATTCGCGTTTGAGCAAAGCGAAAGGCAGTGAATTGCGATTCAATATGAACTGGAAACGCTATCGTGCGACAAACTTGCATCAATTTTACTTGCTGTTAGTCTGCGCGCTGATTCCAATGAAATTTGTCAGGATTACCCATGCGTTTTGAAGGCACCAAAAACTATGTTGCGACCGATGATCTAAGGGTTGCGGTAAATGCCGCCATCACGCTGGAACGCCCGCTTTTGGTCAAAGGCGAACCGGGCACCGGTAAAACCGAACTGGCGCGGCAAATTGCCGATGCGCTGAAAATTCCCATGCTGGAATGGAACATCAAATCCACCACCAAAGCCCAGCAAGGCCTGTATGAATATGACGCGGTCAGCCGTTTGCGCGACAGCCAGCTGGGTGATGAACGGGTGCATGACGTTAAAAACTATATCAAACCGGGAAAGCTGTGGCAGGCATTTGATGCAGATCAGCGCATGTTGCTGTTGATTGATGAAATTGACAAAGCCGATATCGAATTCCCCAATGATCTGCTGCAAGAGCTGGACAAGATGGAATTCCATGTCTATGAAACCGGCGAAACTATTCGGGCAAAACAACGCCCAATTGTGATCATTACCTCGAATAATGAAAAAGAACTGCCCGATGCGTTTTTGCGCCGCTGCTTTTTCCATTATATCCGGTTTCCCGATGCAGACACCATGCAGGCCATCATTGATGTGCATTATCCCGGCATTAAAAAAACCCTTGTCGAGGCCGCCCTGACCCAGTTTTATGAATTACGCGAAACCCCCGGGCTAAAGAAAAAACCGTCAACCAGCGAGGTGCTGGACTGGCTAAAGCTGCTATTGGCCGAGGATCTGGATGCAAGCGATCTGCGCCGCGACGGCGTCGATGCTTTGCCAAAACTGCACGGCGCATTGCTGAAAAACGAACAAGACGTGCATTTGTTTGAACGGTTGGCCTTTATGGCGCGCGGTCAACGCTAGATGTTCGACACCCTCGCCAATCCGGTTTTACCGATATTCATGGCATTGGTGGTGGGGTATTTGCTGTTCAAAATTGGTGTATTAACCACCAGCGACGCGGTAGCCATCAATAAAATTGCGTTTTATATGGCGGTTCCGGCGTTGATCGTTTCTGTGATTGGCTCTGCTCCGATTGCAGGTTTTGAATGGCCGGCGATTTTTGTCAATCTTGCGGTGCAGCTTTTCATGTATGCTGCGGTTTTTGCCTTGATGTATTTTGGTTTTAAGCGCGACATCCGGGAATCGATTTTACTGGGCATGAGCGCGGTAATCGTGAACCATATCTTTTTTGTGCTGCCAATTGCCGAGCGTATATATGGCCCAAGCGCAGGTAGCCCCATGGCGGGCATCGTGATGTTTGATGCAGGCGTGATTATTCCGGCCAGCGTATTTGTGATTGCGTTGCTAACTGCCGGACCGCAAAGCTTTGCCAGAATGTCGGGGCTGATATTCAAAAACCCGTTTTTCTATGCGCCGCCGGTTGGTATTTTGCTGGGCATACTGGGCGATAGCGCCCCCGCAGGCATCATGACATTCGCGCAATTTGCCGGTGCAGCCGCAGCGCCAGTATTGCTATTTGCCTTGGGCATCACGCTGGCAGGGTCTTCTTTGCTGAAAATCGGCGGCGCGGTCTGGGTGGTGGTTGGTGCAAAATTGCTGGTTATGCCCCTATTGGTCTGGATGGGGCTTGGCATTTTTACGGTATCGCAATTCACCAATGACATCACGCTTTTGGTGGCGGCCGGCCCATGTGGTGCCATTCCATTTGTTGTGGCAACGCAATACGGTGTTAAAACTGACACAATCGCCAAAGCTGTGTTAGTCTCGACTATTCTTTCAATCATATCCCTTTCGGTATTAACTGCATGACCCTTATTATCCGCCCGCTTGAACCAACTGATGCCCTGCAATGGCGCGGGCTTTGGCAGGGCTATCTGGATTATTACGAAACCACGCTGGCCCCTGAAATTTACGATGCGGCAATTGGCCGGATGCTGTCAAAAGACCATCCCGAATATCACGGATTAGTGGCGGAACAGGACGAAAAGCTGGTCGGGCTGACCCATTATATCTATCATACCCATGGCTGGCAGCTAGAAGATGCGTGTTACCTGCAAGACCTTTACGCGGATCCGGCCTATCGCGGCAAAGGCATCGGGCGGGCCTTGATCGAGGGCGTATACGCCGCCGCAGACAAAGCCGGTTGCCCCAAGGTTTACTGGATGACACAAGATTTCAACAAAGCCGGTCGGCAGCTTTATGACCGGATCGGCACCCTGACCCCTTTTATAAAGTATAGCCGTTGATATGATCAAAAAACTTGCCTTGTTAATGTTTCTCGGGGGCTGCGTTGCGCCAATCGGCGGGTCTGGCCCGGGTAGTATCAGCGTGTCGCGGTCAAATTCGGCTTTAACCAGCGAATTCATCGCCCTGACCTTTCAAACCGAAACCGGAAGCAATGTGCGGGGATTACTTAAATACGAAACCCCTGTTCGGGTCTCGCTTAGCCCGGCTTTGTCGGCTTATCGACCGGATCTGGAAGCGGTTTTGCAAAAAATTCAACGCAGCGCCGGCATTGATATTGCCATTGGCAATGGCAGCGCGCAAATCCATGTGCAACAAATCCCTGCTGATGTCATGGACCGGAATTTCCCCACCGCTGCCTGTGTCGTAGCATCGGGTGTCAATAGCTGGGCTGCCTTTCGACGGGGCCAAAGCCAAGGCTGGGCCAGCCAGCAAAGCCTGCAAAAAGCCGTCATTTTCATTCCTTCGGACGCCCCGCCTTATATCGTGCGCGCCTGCTTGAACGAGGAAATCGGCCAAGCGCTTGGCCCTGTGAATGATCTGTATTATGTGGCGGATTCGATTTTTAATGATGATAATGTCCATAACCGGCTAACCGGATTTGATCTGTTGATGTTGCGGGTTTTATATGATGATCGCTTGCAGCTTGGCATGGGTAAAGCCCAAACCACAGCAATTGCCGCAACCATTTTAAGCGAAATCAACCCCGCAGGAAACCGGCCCGGCCCGGAATTGCGGCCAAACCCAGAATGGAAACGCCTGATCGAAACCGCCATGATCGGTGGCAACCCGCGCGGCACCCGTGTGGCAGCGGCACAACAAGCCATCCAGATTGCACGCGGGCTTGGCGACCATCGATTAATTCATTCTTTGCTGGTTTACGGGCGGCTTAACCTGCGCGGCGCGCCCGAACTGGCGGCCCCTGCCTTTCAGGAGGCCTATACGCTTTCGCTATCGCTGCTTGGCCCCGATAATTTACGCACAGCCCAAACCGCCATGCATATTGCGGCGATTGCCTTGACCGCACAGCGATACGAGGATGTTATCCAGCTGACCACTCCTGCATTAACCGTGGCGCGTCGCCATCAAGATGCGGTGTTGATGGCGGGCATTCAGGGCATTCGGGCCTTGGCCTTTGCGGCACTTGGTCGCAAAACGGAATCAGCGCGCGCACGGCTCGACAGTCTGGCACAAGCACGTTATGCGTTCGGAGAAGATGTCGAGCGTATTGCAACAGCACAGGCACAAATCGCCGGTCTGGTTCCGGCACAGCAATAAAGGGCGTAAAAATGATCTATCCGGTGGTGTTTCTTTTGGGCGGCATATTTGGCTGGTTTCGCGCGGCAAAACGCGGCGGAAAACTGGCTGACAAGCTCCAATACGGGGTTGTATTTGGCATGGTATTCTCGATTGCCGCGCTTTTCATTGCCATCATTGTGGGCAAACTCGGGTTGGGCTAAAAGATGTTTCTGCGTTTCTTTACCAATTTACGAGACGCCAAAATCCCGGTTAGCTTGCGCGAATTCCTCAGCTTTCTCGAAGCCATGCAGAAAGCATTGGTGATGTATGATGTGGAGGGGTTTTATTACCTCGCCCGCATTACCATGGTCAAAGACGAACGCCATCTGGACCGGTTTGATCAGGTGTTTTCCGCCACCTTCAAAGGGCTGGAGGGCATGTCGCTGGCCGATATTATCGACAAGGTCGACATCCCCGAAGAATGGCTGCGCAAACTGGCCGAAAACCAGCTAAGCGCCGAAGAACGTGAAAAAATCGAGGCTTTAGGCGGTTTTGACAAGCTGATGGAAACCCTGAAAGAACGCTTGCGCGAGCAAGAAAAACGCCATCAGGGTGGTTCAAAATGGATCGGCACTGCGGGCACTTCGCCCTTTGGCGCCTATGGCTATAACCCCGAGGGCATCCGCATTGGCCAGGACAAATCGCGCCACCAACGGGCAGTCAAGGTTTGGGATAAACGCGAATTTCGCAACCTTGATGACAGCGTTGAACTGGGCACCCGCAACATTAAAATGGCATTAAAACGCCTGCGCCGCTGGGCACGATCAGGCGCGGAGGACGAGCTTGATCTGGATGGCACCATTCAAATGACCGCCGAACACGGCTATCTGGATGTGCAAATGCGGCCAGAGCGGCGTAATGCCATCAAGGTTTTGTTGTTTCTGGATGTGGGCGGCTCCATGGACCCGCATATCAAACTGGTTGAGGAATTGTTTTCGGCTGCCCGAAGCGAATTCAAACATCTGGAATATTATTATTTTCACAATTGCCTGTATGAAGGCGTGTGGCGGGACAATGCGCGGCGCTGGGGCCAGCAGACCCCGACATGGGAAGTGCTGAATACTTACGGCGCTGATTATAAATGTATTTTTGTTGGCGATGCGGCGATGTCCCCTTATGAAATTGCCTATGTTGGTGGCGCAAATGAACATTATAATGCCGAGTCCGGCGAGACATGGCTACAACGCGCCCGTGAAAAATGGCCCGATCATATCTGGATAAACCCGGTGTCAGAGGCCCAGTGGCAATACACCCATTCCACCAAAATGATTGCCCGGATTTTCGAAAACCGCATGCATCCCATGACCCTAAAGGGCATTGATACCGCCATGAAAGCATTAGTGCGATGAGCAACGCGCCGATTGTCCATATTGATTTGGCTGATTTTTGGGCGGACCCTTACCCTGCGCTGCGTGAAATGCGAAAAAACACGCCGATCTGTTTTGTGCCGGAATTAAACCGCACCCTGATCACCAAACGCGATGATATAGTGCGGGCAGAGCCGGACATTGCCAGTTTTTCGTCACTGCAACCCGATGGCTTGATGACGCGGTTAATGGGCGAAAACCTGATGCGTAAAGACGGTGAAATTCATCGATCCGAACGCAAAGCAATTTTCCCGACTGTATCGCCAAAAACCGTGCGCGATGTGTGGACCACGAAATTCCATGCCGCAGCAGAAATGATCTTGGCGGATATTAAACAACAAGGAAACGGTGATCTTTTTACCCTGTTTGCCACGCGATTATCTGGCGAGGCCCTGCGGATTATCACCGGCATTGACGGGCTAAGCTGGCAGGAAATGGACCAGACCTCACAAGCGATGATTGACGGTATTTCAAATTATACCGGTGATCCGGCCATAGAAGCCACCTGCAAAACCGCCACCAAAAAGATTGATGCGGCAATTCTTATGGCCTTGGCTCGTGAATCCGACCTGCCGGATCTTTTAACAATCATGCAAGCGGCAGACCTGCCCAAAGCCAGTATTTATGCCAATATCCGGCTGGCAATCAGCGGCGGGCAGAATGAACCCCGCGATGTGATTGCCGGCATTATCTGGGCTTTGCTGACCCATCCTGAGCAGTTGGCAATGGTGCTGGCAGGCGAAATTTGCTGGTTGCAGGTATTTGAAGAATATGTCCGCTGGATGGCACCGATTGGCATGACCCCGCGCCGCATTGCCCGGGATATTACGTTTGGCCGTATTGATTTCAAAACCGGCGATGATGTGTTTTTTATGTTTAATTCTGCCAATCACGACGAGGATTATTTCCAAAACCCCGAACAATTCGACATCACCCGCGACGCCGGAAAACATATCGCCTTTGGCGCAGGGCCGCATTTTTGCGCAGGTGCATGGGCCAGCAAAGCCCTGATTGCCGATGTTGCCTTGCCATTGCTTTTTGACCAGCTCAAAGACATAAGATTAACCCAAGACGTGCAAATCGGCGGTTGGGCGTTTCGTGGCATATTAAATCTGCCTTGCGCATGGGGGCAAAAATGATCAAAAAAATCAAACATTTATGGCAAGAACACCGCTTGCTTTTGCTGGGGTTTATCATTGCCAGCCTGTTTACAATTATGTTTCTGATCCGCACAATTTTTGACACGGTATATTTTCAAAACAACCGCGACCGACCCATAGAACCGTGGATGCCGATCGGGTATATCGCCAAAACCTATGATGTCCCGCCCGAGGTGCTGTTGCAATCAGCCGGTATCCCGCTGGATAATTCCATCCGCCGGCGCATTCGTCGCGTGGCACAGGAAACCGGCATTCCTTATGAACAATTGGTCGCGCAATTGATGGATGCCATTGAACAGCACCGCGCCATGGCACAACAACCATGACCGATCTGTTAATGCAGCTTATTGCCGATTACGGGTTGATTGTGCTTTCGGCCTCGATCGTTCTGGCATGTCTGGCATTGCCATTGCCCAGCTCTATTTTGCTGGTGCTTAGCGGGGCTTTTGTTGGCTCGGGGGATCTTGATTTGCTAGCGGTGGTAATTGTCGCTTTTTCATCTGCGGTAATAGGCGACCAAATCGCTTATTTTATCGGGGCCAAAGGCGGCGATGCGCTGGAAGCCCGTTTGGCAAATTCCCCGAAACGTTCAAAATCCATTCACAGGGCCAAAGCATTTTCGGCAAAATGGGGCGGCATCGGTGTGTTTCTCAGCCGCTGGCTGGTGGCCCCGATCGGCCCTTGGGTCAATTATGCCAGCGGCATGGGCGATTACCACTGGCGCGGCTTTACCTTTTGGGCTTTCCTCGGCGAAATCATCTGGGTAGGTGGGTATTTAAGCCTCGGAATTATATTTTCAGCCAATGCCGAGGCGGTTGCAGAATTGCTTACGGACATCAGCTGGTTTTTGCTCGGGGCATTGGGCATGTTTGTTTTAGGCAGAAAATTGCTAAAAAACGCCCGCAAGGCTGTTAAAAAGTGAACTTAAGCCCTATTTAGTCTTTATGTTGAAATTTACACCTATTCTTTTGGCCGTGATTGTCGGTCTGGTCATGTATCGTTTTTCCGCCTGGCGCACCGGGCGCGATCTGGACCAACGCTCTACTATATTGTTTGACCCGGATTTGCTGGCGTTAACCGGTAAAATGGCGCGACAACTAGATTTGCCTAAGCTTAAAATTTATATTTTTGAGGTTGAACCGGTGAATGGCTTGGCCGCCCCCGACGGGCGGATTTTTATCACGCGCGGATTTTTCAAAAAATACCAAAATGGTGAGGTCACCGCCGAAGAATTGGCCAGCGTTATCGCCCATGAACTGGGGCATGTGGCGCTGGGCCATTCCAAACGGCGCATGATTGATTTTTCCGGCCAAAACGCCATTCGTGTCGCGTTAAGCATGGTTTTGGGCCGGTATATCCCGTTTTTCGGGGTTTATATTGCCAATTTTCTGGTAGGGTTGCTGGCTGCGGGATTATCGCGCAAAGACGAATACGAGGCCGATGCCTATGCGGCCGCATTGCTGGAAAAATCCGGTATCGGGCTTTATCCGCAAATTTCGCTGTTTCGTAAACTGGAACAATGGACCCCGAAAGGCGGCGGCACAGCCGCGTGGTTAATGAGCCACCCCAAAACCCAAGACCGGATCGACGCGATCAAAAAGCTGGAAATCGCGTGGAAAACCTAATCTTTGTCGGGTGAAGATGCCAGCGCGGCAGCTTCTTCAGCGTAACCTGCTTGGGCCAGAATCTGGGATAACTTATCACGGTTAACCGGGCCGTTTTTATCAAGAATATGCGAAAGAAGTGCTGGCAGCAATGCTTCGTCAGACAGGGTGTTCTGGCCGATTTTCTGTGCAAAAGCCGCGTGCCAACTGGCCAGATATTTTTGTTTCAATTCATTTTCATCCGGCAAGGCAGCGGTTTTATCTATGGAAAACCCGCTTTCCCGCAACATGCCAGCAAGCTTTTCCAGATCAAGCAGGGAGGGCGTGATCAGACCAAAACTGGCACGTTTGGTGTTTTTTAGTGCAAAGAAATATTCAGCCTGCGTGCCTGTGGCACCATCCAGCATCATATAGGTTGCGTTAAACGGACCATTGCGCATGATGGTTTTGGTTTTTTTACCTTTGCCAAACAAAAGCAAATGCATGGCAGAGCCATTGATACCGGCAATTTCATCTGCCCCCAACACCAGTTTTATCTGCTGCGTCAGCAATAGTTTTTCAGGAATAACAGATACATACCCCTGTTCATTAAACCATTTTTCCACCAGATCCTGCCCGATAACCGCACGGTTTTGCAGGGCTGTGCGCGACAAAAATATCTTTTTCGGGCTGTCTGCCGAAATTTGGCTGCTCAGATTTTGGCGGATTTTCTCAAATGGCAGCAGATATTCGCGGGCATAGCTTTGGTTAAACACCAACGCCGCCTGCGGCAGATAAAGCGTTTTGAAAACTGTCGGTTTTCGGATGAATTCGATTTGGTCTGCTATTCCCAACAGCTCAAAAAACTCTTGCGCGGCAGGTTTATAATTTACGTTGTCAAAAATCTGGAACAGGTATTTACCGCAAAAATCGTTTTGTATGCCCCACCAAAGCCGGGCCGTGGCCTCTACCAGGAAATGGCCAAAGTGATGATTTAACAAACCGCAATAAACTGCTGATTCAGCACAATAATCAGGTGCGGCCTGCGCAAGAACATCTGCGGGATACGGCCCGCTAATATTACCTTTGCGACGGGTCAGGGCCGATTCAGGGATAAATTTTTTCTGATCGGTATAGGCACCAGCATAAAATTCAATCGCCTGATCGCCAGTGGTTTTTTGGGCCGGCATTACCAACCCGTCAGGAACCTCCTGAACGGTCAAAGCGCTACCCTGCAAAAAGCCTTTGCACG
Source organism: Paracoccaceae bacterium (assembly GCA_021648225.1). GTDB lineage: Bacteria > Pseudomonadota > Alphaproteobacteria > Rhodobacterales > Rhodobacteraceae > UBA3077. The sequence continues at coordinate 33,326 of JAKITE010000005.1, read as the reverse complement.
ATGCCTTCAGGTATTCAGGGTTGGCACCGTATAATGTTATGTTTGAAATCCCTGACATGCGCCAACCCGGTTTTATTGATCCTTCAATTGCCTATCAATGCTTGTCGGGTTTGTCACCCTGTGCTTGCCATCAAAAATATTCGGGCAACGATCCTTTTTGGCTGGCCGTTACCAGCCATTCAAACATAAATTCCTGCACCGAGGCAAAACAGATCAGGCCAAACCGATCGGGCGACTGCCCCATCATCCAGAACGCCACTGCAACCTGCCCCATGCGGGTGCGGCGAAAATCACCCGGCGCAAATGCATCGGGCGATAGATCCACCGGCGCGCCTTTGGCCAGAACCTCGCGCGAACCGTTCCCGCGCAATTCAAACACTGCCCGCGCATGGCTGACATCAACCGCAAGACAAGTGCCGGAAATGGCGGCGTTCAAATGGTTGACCATTTCAGCGGGGTTTTTACAGAAAATCAACAGCTCGTCCGATGACATCCAAGCCAGCCCCGTGTGCATGTCGCCAGTAATTTTGCGCTGTTCCGGCATGGCCAAGCCTGTGGTTTTTTCAATTCTCCCAACCGTTTCGGCATCACTCAAATCAGCCCGCAGCGTCACCATACCAGTGAATTTCTGTTGTAAAACCGTGACTTTGCCATCCTGGTTAATGCATTTATAATCAGACATTTTGGCGCGCTCCTTCTTTGTCCAGAAACACGGGATCAACAACTTTGGCTTTCACCTGCTTGCCGTCAATCACAAAATCCAGAACCTCGTCCATGCGCCCTGCACCAGCTTTGATCAGTGCCATGGCAATAGATCGGCCAAGGGTGGGCGAATAATAGCTGGAGCTGACATGGCCGATAATTTTGCCATTCTCCACCGCATGGGCGCAATCTGGCAGCACATAATCGGCATCAAGCGTATAAAGCCCAACCAGTTGTTTGCGGTTTTGGTCAACCATATGACGGCGCTGTTGGGCGCGCTTGCCCAGAAAATCGGATTTTTTCTTTGAAACAGCCCAGCCAAGATTCAGGTCTTGCGGGATAACCGTGCCGTCGGTTTCATCGCCAATCATGATAAAACCTTTTTCGGCGCGCATCACATGCAGGGCCTCGGTGCCATAGGGGGTGATGTTGAATTCCTTGCCCGCATCCAGAATTTTATCCCAGATTTCCTGCCCCTGATTGGCTGGCACGGCGATTTCAAAAGATAGCTCTCCGGAAAAGGAAATGCGATAAGGCCGCGCCCGGATACCGGCCAGCTTGCCCTCGGCATAAGCCATAAAAGGCAAGGCTTGATTGCTGACATCCATACCCCCCAGTTTTTCCAACACTTTACGCGCATTGGGGCCAACCACGGCGATCTGGGCGAATTGCTCGGTTATATTTGCAGTATAAACCTGTAGATCCCACCACTCGGTTTGCAGCCATTCTTCCATCCATGCATGCACACGATCAGAGCCGCCAGATGTGGTATGGCACAGGAATTCCTGCGCGCCGGTTCGCACAACTACGCCGTCATCAAACAGAAACCCGTTTTCATTGCACATCAGCCCGTAACGGCAACGACCCTGTTTCAGATTGGACATCATATTGGTGTAAATCAGGTCTAGAAATTTGCCCGCATCCGGCCCTTTGACCAGAATTTTCCCAAGGGTGGAGGCATCCAGCAAGCCAAGGCTGTTACGGGTGGCGTTGATTTCACGGGTAACGGCCTGTGCGGTGGTCTCACCCGATTGGCGATAGGCATAGGGGCGGCGCCAATCGGCGACGGGTTCCCATACCGCATTGTTGGCATCTTGCCATGCGTCTATTGGCGATTTTCGGGTGGGTTTGAACAAAGGGCCGCGAGCCTCGCCAGCGATGGAACCGATGGAAATCGGGGTATAGGGCGGGCGAAATGTAGTGGTGCCTACATTTGGAATTTCTGCATCCAAACTATCAGCCAACACCGCCAGCCCGTTGATATTGCTTAATTTACCCTGATCCGTAGCCATGCCCAGCGTAGTATAGCGTTTGGTATGTTCAACGCTTTCATAGCCTTCGCGCGCGGCCAATTGCACATCCGAAACCTTTACGTCGTTTTGAAAATCCAGCCATGTTTTTGACCGCAATGCATAAGACGCATTCCGGGGCATTGACCATACCGCCAGCATCGGGCTGTGATCGGGCGCGGCAGCGATGGCTGCGGCCTCCTCGGAGGGGGTAAACCCCGCCTCGTCAGCCGCCTGACGCCCTGCCAAGGCTGCATTTTGCACACCGGCATCATGGTCAAGAGCGCCAGAGGCCGCGCCTGCGGTGATAACAAAACCCTGTCCGTTATGGTCGGTTGGCGGGCGGTTCGGGTCGGGCGCAAACATGGCATTTTTAGCATCCCAGTTCAATTTGCCGCCGCAATGGGACCACAGATGCACCACCGGCGACCAACCGCCCGACATGGCCACGCAATCGCAAGCGATGGTCTCAAGCCCGCTGTTTTCATCGGATTGATCGCAAATAGTGACCCCGGTGACAGATTTATAGCCATCCACCTTTTTGATGGCTTTGCCGTTCAGCACCCTAATGCCAAGATCAATTGCCTGATCTGCCAATGGGCCGCCACCATCGGGGCGGGCATCAAGAATGGCAGCAACGGTTTGGCCCGAATTAAACAGGGTGATAGCAGTGCGATAGGCATCGTCATTATTGGTGACAATCACCGTCGATTTGCCCGGGCTAACCCCCCAAAGCGATACGTAATCGCGCACCGCCGAGGCCAGCATAACGCCGGGAATGTCATTGCCCGCAAAATTCAAAGCGCGCTCAATCGCGCCGGTGGCGGTGACAATGCGTTTGGCGCGAATACGCCAAAGCCGATGGCGGGGCTGGTCTGAATTGGGCAAATGATCGGTGATGCGCTCATAAGCCAGCGCATAACCATGATCATAGACGCCCGCGCCCATGGTTCGGGTGCGAATGGTGATATTTGACATTTTGGCTAGATCAGCACGCAATTTCTCAAAACCTTGCCCGTCTATGATTGCCCGCCCGCCCAGATGCGCGGCTTGTTCAACCAACAGCACTTTTGCACCGGTTTTTCCAGCAGCCAAAGCCGCTGTCAAACCTGCCGAACCACCGCCGATAATCAGCACATCAACATAGGCATAAAAATATTCATACCGGTCCGCATCAGGCTGTTGCGGGGCAGTACCAAGGCCGGCGGATTTTCGGATTATCGGCTCAAACACATGTTTCCATGCCCAGCGCGGATACATGAATGTTTTGTAATAAAATCCGGCGGGCAGGAATTTTGGAAACCTGTTATTGATGGCACCGATATCAAATTCAAGGCTTGGCCAATGGTTTTGTGATTTTGCCACCAGCCCGTCAAATAATTCGGTGGTGGTGGCGCGCTGGTTTGGCTCAAACCTTGCGCCCTCCCCCATGTTCATCAAGGCGTTTGGTTCCTCGGCACCCGATGCAACCAGCCCGCGCGGGCGGTGGTATTTGAACGAACGCCCAACCATAACCTGCCCGTTGGCCAATAAGGCCGAGGCCAGGGTATCGCCCTGAAAACCGCTGAATTTTTTGCCGTTAAAGGTGAATGTTATGGGTTTGCTACGATCAATCAGGCTGCCCGAATTTTCAATACGATGGCTCATGGGGTGTATTTCCAATCAGGGCGTTTGGCGCGAATGGCGTTTAGAATGGCGCTTGGCGGTTCCGATGTCTGGGCGCTATAGGTGCCAAAAACCTGCAATGTGGCCGAGCATCGCGCCGCATGAAACCATTTTCCACAGCCATAAACATGCCGCCAGCGTTCAAAAACCACGCCGCGCGGGTTTTTCTTTTCAAACAGATAGCTGGTGAATTCTGTGTCATCCGAACCATCGGAAAACCGCTTTATATGCGCCTCTCCGCCGCCGTGAAATTCGGTTTCTTCGGCGGTTACACCACAATTCGGGCAGGTTAGCAGCAACATCGGTTTCGCCTTATCCGTAAAAATATCTGACAAATATCGCACCAAAACCCCATTGCAGGGTTCCGGTGATGGTGAAAAACAGCTCGGTTCTGAATTTTTCCAATCCGCGCTCCTCGGCTTTGGCAGCCAGAAGATCCTCAAAATTGGTGGTGATCTGGTCGCGCAATTTATGTTGCGGGGTCGGGTCGTTATATTCTTTATTTTGCTCGATATTCTGAAAATATCGCCAGATCATCCGGGATTGGGTTAATATCTGCGAATCCCAATGGCGGCGGGATTCCTGGCCGGTATAGCGATCGGTCAGAAACAGACTAAAGCTGATGCAAAGTGAAAAAGACCCCATTGCAGCAAAGAATTCAGGGTTTTTTGCCGCAAAGGCCCATACGGTTCCCACCGCCCAGAAAAGCAAGGCACCCAATATGATTCGGCGTTTGCCAAGTGGTAGATTTTTCAACATTTTACACTCCTTTGCCTTGGTTTTTGCCTTAATTGCGCCTTGTTTTCGGCGGATTTTCGCCGCATTCCCTTTGGGAGGCAGAGAGAACCCTGAGCAAAGATTACAAACCAGATAAATCTTATTTGGTTATTTATCTTTACTATTGAGCGCCTTACGCATCGTAATCTCATGTAAAAACGTTGGCCTATTACCGTTAACCAAAGGGTTTGTGATAAATTTGCAAATAAATGTTGAATTGTGGTAATAATGTGTCCAGTAAGTAATTTGACAGTTACACCAAATAAAGGAGCAAGAAAATGAATGAATTTATTAGTGCCTTGTTGTTTTATTGGACTAGTTTTAGTGATGTCACACAAACTCTTATCGCTAAAATCGGCCACACCATTACTGGTCGTGAAATCAACAGCGAACTGGTCCACTGGATTTTTTATGGCATATTGATGGCCGTAATGATCTTTTTGATCCGGGCACGGCGCGCAAAACTGCGTAACCAACTTGCAACACGCCAACGCTTTGACATCTAAAGACAAGCTGTTTCGGGGATATCCGGTCATTAATGGGCCACCCCCGCTGCAACACTTTCGTCAATAAAGCGGCCCTCGGCAAAACGGTCCATACCAAACGGCGCGGCCAGATCGCCCGGAATGCCTTTGGCCACAGTTTCGGCCATGGCCCAGCCCGACCCGGGAATAGACTTAAAACCACCGGTTCCCCAGCCGCAATTTATAAAACATCCCTCCAACGGCGTTTTACCGATAATGGGGGACCGGTCGCCGGTCATATCCACAATCCCCCCCCATTGGCGCAGCATTTTCAGGCGTGAAATGATCGGAAATGTCTCGATCAAGGCCCGAACGGTTTCCTCGATATGATGAAAGCTGCCGCGCTGGGTGTAATTGTTATACCCATCCGCGCCACCACCGATTACCAATTCGCCCTTGTCGGATTGGGACATATAACCATGCACGGTATTGGCCATCACCACCACATCAAGGCAGGGCTTTACCGGCTCGGTGACCATGGCCTGCAAGGAAACCGATTCAATTGGCAGTCGAAAGCCGGCCATCTCTGCCAACAAACCCGAATTTCCCGCAACGACGATCGCCAGCTTTTTGCATTTGATTGCACCGCGCGATGTCTGCACGCCGGTTACAACGCCATCCGCCTGATCTATGCCCGTGACTTCGGTTTGTTGAATAATATCCACCCCCATATCCGAGGCCGCCCGCGCATAGCCCCAAGCCACAGCATCATGGCGCGCCGTGCCACCGCGCGCTTGCCACAATGCCCCCAACACCGGAAAGCGCGGGCCGTTGATTTCCATGATAGGAACCTTTTTCTTGACCTGTTGCGGGGTCAGCATTTCGGTTTTCACACCCTGAATGGCGTTGGCGTGGGCCGTGCGTTTAAAGCCGCGCAGCTCGTGTTCGGTCTGGGCCAGCATCATCACACCGCGCGGGCTGAACATGATGTTGTAATTCAGGTCTTGCGACAGGGTTTCATACAGCCCGCGCGCTTTTTCGTAAATCGCGGTGCTTTCGTCTTGCAGGTAATTAGACCGGATAATCGTGGTATTACGGCCGGTATTGCCACCGCCCAGCCAGCCTTTTTCAATCACCGCCACATTGGTAACACCGTGGTTTTTGGCCAGATAATAAGCTGTCGCCAGCCCGTGCCCGCCCGCGCCGACAATTACCACGTCGTATTCGGCTTTGGCAGCGGGTGATCGCCACGCCCTTTCCCAGCCCGAATGCTGGCGGCGGGCTTGTTTTGCGATGGCAAAGGCTGAATATCGTTTCATTGGTTCTCTCACGGCTATGTTATGTGTGATACGGCATTTTAAGTGATATATCAAAGCTTCGATCCGGCGATTCATGCGGGATAAACGACATAGTGCTGACAAGGTTGGCTGCATCAAATCGCCCATTGCAGCTTGGGGTAACAAGCGCGTATTCTGCGCGAAAAATAAGGATTGATCAAACATGATGTTTTGGATTTTTATGGCGGCAATGACGCTTGTTTTATTGGGCTGGATGCTTATCCCGTTTTTGCGCCGGAGCGACTCTGGCGGAGAGCGGCGCGCCAGCTATGATATGCAAGTGTTTCGCGACCAGTTGATCGAAATTGATTCGGACCTGAACAAAGGCATCCTGACCGAAACCGAAAGCCAGCGCAGCAAAGCCGAAATATCCAGACGTTTGCTGGCCGCCGCCGAGGCCGAACAGGTCGAAACCGCAACCAAAAATGCACCGCAATGGGTAACGCAGGTTGCTGGTCTTGGCATTATTGCTGTTATTGTGATTGGCGGATTTGCCACTTATCAATCCATTGGCACCCCCGGCGCAAGGGATTTTCCGTTAACGGATAACGTCGCTTTACAAGCCCAAATGCGCCAAGACCGCGAGGCACTGGATGCCAGCCGCACGTCACAGGCCGAAGCTGAAGCCATTTTTGAAACCCGCCGCGCCGCATTGGAAGAAGGCAGTTTTCCAAGCATCAATACGGTTAACCAAGAACAAAATGATCTGGTAAACCAGCTAAAAGAAGCGCTGGTAACCCGCCCTGACGATCTGGAAGGCCATCAGATGCTGGCGCGAAACCTTGCCGGCTTGCAACGCTTTGTCGAAGCCCGTCTGGCCCAAGGCACCGTAATTGCGCTTTTGGCTGAAAATGCCACCGCAGTTGATCATATCGCCCATGCCGAATTAATGATCAACGCCGCCGGTGGCTATGTTTCCCCCGAAGCGTTCAGGGCATTGGAAAAAGCACTGGTTCTGGATGCATCAAACCCGCGTGGACGTTATTTTGCCGGGTATACGGCTAACCAGTATGGCTATCCCGAACAGGCCTATCGTTTATGGGCGGGCTTGCTGGAAGAAGGGCCGGAGGACGCACCATGGATTCCATCGATCCGTGCCCAGATCGGGGCCATTGCCGAAGCTGCCGGAATTACGCGCCCTGATGTGTTGCGCGGCCCGTCCGAGCAAGACATCGAAGCCGCAGGCGATATGTCAGCGGATGAGCAAACCGAAATGATCCGCAATATGGTGGCCGGCCTTGCCAGCCGTCTGGCCAACGAGGGTGGCCCCGCAGAGGAGTGGGCCAGACTGATCGGCGCCTATGGTGTGCTGAACGAGACCGAGCGCGCTGCTGCCATCTGGGCCGAGGCCCAACAGATATTTGCCGATGATGAAGGTCTGGCAAGCATCCGCGCGGCGGCGATTTCAGCAGGTGTAGCAAGCGAATGATGCCAAAATGATCACTGATGATATTGCTGTATTTCTGGGGGCCGTTCAGCCAAGGTCAGCCCTGATCGGACTGGATTTAGGCACCAAAACCATCGGTCTGGCCGTGTCGGATACATCGCGCACGGTTGCCACCCCCTATGAAACCCTGCGCCGCACCAAATTTGGCAAAGACGCCGAGGCATTGATGAAAATCCTGAATGACCGCGCCATTGGCGGCATTGTTCTGGGCTTGCCGATGAATATGGACGGGTCCGAAGGGGCGCGCTGTCAATCAACCCGGGCTTTTGCGCGAAACCTTCAGCCGCTTTGTCAGTTACCCGTTACGTTTTGGGATGAACGTCTTTCCACGGTGGCGGCTGAACGGGCATTATTGGAGGCAGATACCTCCAGAAAACGTCGTGCCGAGGTGATTGACCATGTCGCGGCTTCCTATATCTTGCAAGGCGCGCTTGATCGTATCGGGTTTATGGGGCGAAACCCGTGAAAATGGATGATCTTTGGCAGCGCGACGAGATCGATTCGCCTTGTGTCAAGATTTGCGTTATAGATACAGTTGCGGGAATATGTATTGGCTGTAACCGCACAAGGCAGGAAATTGCCGGATGGTCCGAAATGACCAGTGAACAGCGCGTAAAAATTTTGGGTGTTTTGCCAGAACGTGCGGGGCTTTTGCAAAAAAAACGGCGGGGGGGCCGAAAAGCCCGGCAAAAGCAACCTGAGTCTTAATCGTCACAGTTTGTTAAATATCTTTAATTAGTGTGTAAAAAAATGTTCAAAAGGGATATGGTTTCCCGAATTGAAAAAGGACAGCTATGCGCTTTTTAACCTTTATACTGCTTGCCTATGGTGCGGGTCTTTTGATTATGCGTGCGCCGATCAGCGCAGCAACAACCCTGCCGGGCGGGGTTATCTGGCTTGATATTCTGATTTCAATTTTGCTTGCCACCGCTTTTGGCTTGATGCTGGCGCAGCGGTCCCAAAATGGCGCGGCGATTTCAAATGCCGCAGCGGCGGCTACTACGCTGATTGCCGGTGTGACCATTCTGGGGGCCATTCAAATTGCAGCCCCTGCCCGAATTGCGCCGATTGCAGCGCTTGCCACCATCAACGCATCCGAAGCACAGCTTGACCGCGCATGGGATGGCCATTTCCGCGCCATCGCCCAGATTGACGGCACTGATGTTGGCCTGATGGTGGATACCGGCGCATCCATTGTGTTGCTGCGCTATGATGATGCAATGCGCATTGGCATTGACCCGCGCAGCCTTGATTATTCCATCCCGCTTACCACCGCTGGCGGGCGCACCTATGTGGCGCCTTATGTTTTTGAAACTATCCAGATCGGTGATGTCATGGTGCGTAATGTCGAGGGCGCGATTGCCCAGCGCCGCGCTTTGCATTCGTCTTTATTAGGGATGAGCTATCTTGAGCAACTAACCGAAACGGTTATTCGCCGCGACGAGATGATTTTTCGGCAATAGCGGTTAACCCAGCAATGCTTTTCGCAGCATATTTGCCGCCATCACCGCAATAAAAACCGCAAATATCCGCTTTAGCGGCTTTGGGTCCATCGCATGGGCAAGGCGCACACCGATTGGCGCGGTCAGGGTTGTCATGACAACCACCACCGCAAAAGCCGGAATATTGACCAGACCAACCGTAAAGGGCGGCTTGGTGGCCAGATCATGCCCCGCCAGCAAAAATCCGATCACCGCAGGCACCGCAATCAGCACCCCGAAACCCGCAGCCGTTGCCACAGCGCGGTGGATCGAGCGACCATAAAGGGTCATCATCGGCACGCCAAAGCTGCCGCCGCCTATGCCCATCAATACCGATAAAAACCCGATTACGGGGCCAAAAACCAATCGCCAAATTCCGGTTGGCATTTCATTGCCCAACCGCCAGTCAGACTTACCAAAGGCCATATAACTGCCAATAAACAGGCCTAAAATCCCGAACACCATCATCAATGAGTTCGATTTCATTCCGCTGGCAATCAACACGCCTATAATGGCCCCCAGCGCAATTCCCGGTGCCCAACCGCGCAAAATCTGCCAATCGACCGCGCCCTTTTTATGGTGGCCAAGCACCGAGCGCATGGATGTGAAAATAATCGTGGCCAAGGACGTCGCCACACAAATCTGCATGATTTGCGGGCTGTCATAGCCCAAAGAGGTAAAGGAATAATAGAATGCCGGCACCAGAATTATGCCGCCGCCAACCCCCAACAGACCGGCAACAATACCGGCAAATGCACCGATTGCCAGCATCAGCATTAATAGCGGCAAAAATTCCATCACAAGCCCTCCATGGCTTTTATTATTAGCTCCGGTCCGGCACCTTCAAGATGCGCGCCCTCGGAAATCACCCGTCGCCAGTTGCGCGCCCCGGGCCGGCCTGAAAACGCACCCAGCATATGACGGGTGATCCGGTTCAGCCTTGCGCCTTTTGACAGTTCATTTTCAATATAAGGCAGCATTTTATGAATGGCATCGGTAATATTGCTATCTGCTATACCTCCAAAAAATCGCCGGTCAGCAGAACATAAAATATCCGCCGGATGGTGATAGGCGGATCGCCCGATCATCACCCCGTCAACGCCGTTTTCCAGATGGGTCTCGGCGGCATCCAACGAGGTTATGCCGCCATTGATACATATCTCCAGATCAGAAAAATCCTGTTTCATCTGGTAAACCAGCAGATAATCCAGCGGCGGAATATCGCGATTTTCCTTGGGGCTTAACCCTTTTAACCACGCCTTGCGGGCATGAATGGTAAAGCTGCGCACCCCCGCATGTGACACACGCTGCAAGAAATCAGGCAATGTTTTTTCGACAGGTTGATCATCAACGCCGATCCGGCATTTAACTGTAATTTCGGCGTTACCCGACACGGCGATCATCGCCGCCACAGATTCCGCCACCAAATCGGGCTGTTCCATCAAAACCGCGCCAAAACTGCCCGATTGCACCCTGTCAGACGGGCACCCGACATTCAGATTGATTTCAGGGTATCCACGCTGAACGGCAGCTTTTGTGGCCATCGCCAGCAATGCAGGATCAGACCCGCCAATTTGCAAAGCAACCGGTTGTTCGTCTGGATGAAAGCCCAGCAGCCGGTCTTGATCTCCGTGTATAATGGCCGCTGCTGTTACCATTTCGGTATAAAGCAGGGTGTTTTTGCTAAGCAGCCGGTGGAAATACCGGCAATGGCGGTCGGTCCAGTCCATCATCGGGGCCACGGATAATCGGCGATTTAGGGGAATCATGCTGTTGGTCATGCGGCGTTATCGCAATTGACCCAAAGACTTGCAATATCGCACACTCCTCGCAATGCTGAACAAAATATAATCGGGAGACGAATATGAACCTGCTAAAACCAAGCCGCCGCGATATTCTAAAGATGAGCGCTGCCGCACCGGCGCTGGCCCTTAGTGCTAGCAAAGTAACCGCGCTTGGCGGGCCGGATGGCGATCAGGCCCCCGGATATTTTCGTTTCACCATTGGCAATGCCAAAGTTACCATTGTTTCGGACGGCAATTTCTTTTTGCCGGGCACGGCTGCGGGCATCAATGTGGACCGCGCCGAAGTCGAAGCATTTATGATCCGGCATTTTCTGGAGACCGAGCGGATTTTTTCCCATACCAACCATGTGGTGATTGAACTTGGCGATGCGGTTGTGCTGGTGGATGTCGGTTCGGGCAATCGGGTATCCATGACTGCCGGTAAAATGCTGGGCAATCTGGAAGCCGCCGGAATTGATTATAACAGCATCACCCATGTGATGCTTACCCATGCCCATCCGGACCATATCTGGGGCATTCGCGATGATTTTGACGAAGCGGTGTTTCCCGATGCGCAATATTTCATCTCCGAGGTCGAGCATAACTGGTGGTTAACCCCCGACCGCGTCAATATGATTGACGAAAGCCAGCAAAACCTTGTGATTGGCGCGGTTAATTCCCTGAATGCCGACCTGTTGCAGCTTAATCTTGTTCAGGGAGATCATGAAATCGCGCCGGGTATGACCATGATTTCAACTCCCGGTCACACCCCCGGCCATATGTCTTTGCATCTTGAAAGCGACGGCGAAGAATTGATTGTGACAGGCGATGTGACCCGCAACGCCTATTTTGATTTCGAGCGCCCGGAATGGTATGGCTCTCCGGATATGGATGGCGAAAAATCGGTCGCAACCCGAAAGCGGCTGCTGGATTGGGCATCCGAAGACCGGATTACTCTGGTTGGTTATCATTTCCCGTTTCCCGGGGTTGGCCATGCAATCAAGCAAGGCGATGCCTATCGGTTTATTCCGGCCCTGTGGAAATGGCAGTAAAAACCGGAGAACCCGCGTTAGCTTTTGGCGATGTTTTCACGCATGGCGTTGCCGAATGCCTCGAACAAGGGGCGTGAAACCTCGTTTTGGCTGGCGTTATATTCAGGGTGCCACTGCACCGCCAAGGCAAAGCTTGGTGCTTCTTTGATGTAAATCGCCTCGATGGTGCCATCTTCGGCGCGGCCCTCAACAACCACACGGTCTGCGGGTTGGCAAATACCTTGCCCATGCAAAGAATTCACACAAACCTCGACCGAGCCGAATATCTCTGCGAAAACACCGCCGTAATCCAGCGCCACAACATGCCTTGCCTCGAATTTTTCTTCCATCGTGCCATCAGGGGGCATCCGGTGATTGATACGCCCGGGAAGATCGCGGATTTCGGGATGCAAAGTGCCGCCAAACGCCACGTTAAATTCCTGAAAGCCGCGACAAATACCCAGAATAGGCACGCCCGCATCAACACAATGCCGGATAAGCGGCAAGGTCAGGTTATCCCTGTCCATATCAAAAGCGCCATGAGCCTCGGTTGCTTCGTGGCCATAATGGCTGGGATGCACATTGGGCCGCCCGCCGGTAAACATAAAACCGTCACAAATACCGGCCAGTTCCTGAACCGTTGCCTCGGCCGGCATGGCCGGAATGATCAGTGGAATCGCCCCCGCCACCTGCGAAACCGCATCAATATTCATAACACCAACCGCCTGCACGGGGTAATCATCCCCTAGCATCTGGTGGTTACCGATTATTCCGACAATTGGGCGTCTCATGTTGTGGCCTCTAGCATAGTGAATTTTCAAAAACCGCTACCCGACTAAAAAAGTCAGGGAATTCTTTCGGGAACCTGACTTGAGTCAATTTATTCCCTGCTTACATAGGTAATATAACACAAAAGAAAAGGAGACGACAATGTCGCATACCCCGAATGAGCTGAATGAGCAATTTCCCGAATATGTTGATAAAATACGCGATCTAAAGGAATCTGACCCGCATTTTTCGCGACTTTTTGATGAATACCATGTGTTGAATCACAAAATCCATCTTGCGGAAACCGATGTTAAACCAACCAGCGACTTTCACCTGGAAAATCTGCGCAAACAACGGTTGGCAATGCTGGATCAAATTTCGCCGATCTTGCGCGAATAGCCGGTTTTTTGCGCTTTACTGAAATAATCACGGCTTGTGGTTGGTATTAAGTCAGCGCGCAGCCCCGCAGGAATAGTCGTTCTATTTCAGGCAGGCGTATCGGTTTTGGCGCGGTCAAGTTCCGCATTGGAACCGGAATGCACCACCCGGTTTCGACCGGTGTTTTTTGCCTCGTACATCCGCATATCCGCCAGCCGCAGCGCATGCACCATATTGCCCACCTCGCGTTTCATGGCAACACCAATGCTAACCGTAAGCGCCGCCAGCAGGCCTTTTTTGGGCTCGAACATGATGGCTTCGACATTTTCGCGAATACGATTGGCAACTATTCTAGCCTCGGATTTAGAGGCATCCTGAAGGTAAACCGCAAATTCCTCACCGCCGATGCGGCCAATAATATCATTGCCCCGCACCGAGGCACGCACGGCTTTGACCACCGAAATCAGGGCTTCATCGCCTTTTTGATGGCCAAAGCTGTCATTGATGTTTTTGAATTTATCAATATCCAGCACCAGCAAAGACCCTTTGTGCCTGTCCCCCTCCGAGGCACGGATTTCATCCATGAAATGCTGGTGATTATATAAGCCGGTCATGGAATCGCGCTTGGCACGGTCCTCGGCCTCCAACCGCATATCATCCAGCTGCAATACAGCAAAGCTTAGACGCTCGGCCTGGCCCTCGATCACAAAAAGCACCGGAATACCGATAATAACCGGAATTAATATCGCGGTTATGGTGCCTGTTACTGTTGGTGGAGTGCCTGTCAGATATTCAATAAACATCAACAAAAAATACGCCCCAAGCACACAAGGCATACAAATCAGCACCGATTTTACCAATTTTGCCAACATTTAATCCCTCCACTTTCCACCAGCTTCTTGATTAGCGCAAAAGTTCTAATCATTTGTGAACGGCCACTTGCCCCAGCTTGCAGGGTTTCGTAAAAGGCGCTGATCTCTTTTCAGTGGATGTTGCCATGAACCAGCTTGCCTATACCGAACCCAAACCAAAAATCATTGCCGGCGCCACCGGCGATTGGGAGCTGGTGATCGGGCTTGAAGTCCACGCCCAAATATCCTCGAACTCCAAATTATTTTCGGGGGCATCAACCAAATTTGGTGCCGAGCCAAATTCGAATGTGTCGCTGGTGGATGCCGCGATGCCCGGAATGTTGCCGGTAATCAACGAATATTGTGTGGAACAGGCGGTGCGCACCGGGTTGGGGCTTAATGCCAAAATCAACCTGTTTTCGCGATTTGACCGCAAGAATTATTTTTACCCCGACTTGCCACAGGGATACCAGATTTCACAGCTTTATCATCCGATTGTCGGCGAAGGCGAAGTGCTGGTTGATATGGAACCGGGCGTGGCGCGCCGCGTGCGGATTGAGCGCATTCATATGGAACAGGATGCAGGGAAATCCGTGCATGACATGGACCCTGAAATGTCTTTTGTCGATTTCAACCGCACCGGTGTGGCCCTGATGGAAATTGTCAGCCGCCCCGATATTCGCGGCCCCAACGAGGCCGCCGAGTTTGTGCGTAAATTGCGGCAGATATTGCGGTATTTAGGGACGTGCGATGGCAATATGCAAGAAGGCTCGATGCGGGCGGATGTGAATGTTTCGGTTTGCAAGGCGGGCACTTATGAGCGGTTTCGCGTGGCGGACGATTTTTCAATTCTTGGCACCCGCTGCGAGATCAAAAACATGAACTCCATGCGTTTTATCGTGCAAGCCATTGATTATGAAGCCAAACGCCAGATTGCCATTCTGGAAGATGGCGGAAAAATTGATCAGGAAACCCGGCTTTATGATCCGGTAAAGGGCGAAACGCGATCGATGCGGTCCAAAGAAGAAGCCCATGATTATCGTTATTTCCCCTGCCCTGACCTGCTGCCGCTGGAAATTGAACAGGCCTGGATTGATGACATTGCCGCAGGTCTGCCAGAGCTGCCCGACGCCAAAAAGGCGCGGTTTGTCAGTGAATACAAAATGACCGAATATGACGCGGGTGTATTGACCGCAGATGTTGCCAATGCGACCTATTTCGAAGAAGTCGCCACAGGGCGTGATGGTAAAACCGCTGCCAACTGGGTGATCAACGAATTATTTGGCCGCCTGAATAAAGAAGGCCACAGCATTGCTGATTCTCCGATCAGTGCCAAACAACTGGCGGGCATTATTGATTTGATCGGCTCCGATACCATTTCCGGCAAAATCGCCAAAGAATTATTTGAAATCATCTGGTCCGAGGGCGGCGACCCTGCTGAAATCGTTGAAACCCGTGGCATGAAACAGGTGACAGATACCGGCGCGATCGAGGCGGCGATTGACACGATTTTTGCTGCAAACCCCGATAAGGTCGCCGCTGCCAAGGAAAAACCCAATATGGCGGGCTGGTTTGTCGGGCAGGTCATGAAAGCCACCGGCGGCAAAGCCAATCCAAAAACTGTTAATCAAATTATCCGTAAAAAACTGGGATAGGCGACATTCTTCTGCCACACTTGCCGAGCTATTGTTAATAATGGTAAATGGTGTTTTTTGCCCATACCGAGAATTTTTTCAAGGAAAAACCATGTTTGAATATCGCCTGCTTCCTACACCAGCTGCCAGTAAAAAGGTCAAGGGCCTGAAAACCGTGCCCGAACGGTTTGCCCATGCACTGACCGAGGCACTAAACACCGAAGCCAAAAACGGTTGGGAATTTGTTGGTCAAGAATCATTTTCGGTTGAAGATAAACCGGGCATGATGAAAAAATCTGTTACCACGGAACTGACTTATCTGGTTTTCAAACGCAGCATAGAAACCGATGCGGTGCCGCTGGACCAAAAGCTCGAAAATCTGCGGAACCAACGAGCGCGCACTGTGGTGCAGGCGGTTGCGCCCGCGACAGCAGCGGCGGTGTTACCTGTAATACCTTCGGAGCCCGAACCGACTGCTATTACCGAACCATTTCCCGAACCCATGCCAACCTATGTGCCCGAAGAGCCGCAGGGAGAGCCGTTTATGGACGAACCCGAAACGGATCCGTCCCGGTCTTTGCCCTTTCCCGGCCCGTCACCCGCACCAACCATAGGCATGGCTGGTAGTGGCGATACCCAGCACCAGGCTGGCGAAAAGCAAACCCTGAATTACGACCATTCCAGTGGCCCCTCAAAAGGCGCATCGGTTGACGCGCCTATTTTGGGACCAGCACGGCGCGATTAATTTATTCCCGAAACCTCCAGCGCCAATGCATGCACCCGTTCATCCATTTCCGGTTTCAACAATGCCATCACGGCGCGTTGCCGGGCCACACGGTTCATGCCATTAAAGGCAGCGGCCTTGATCACCACCTTGAAATGGGTCTCGCCGCCCTCACGATAACCACCATGGCCACGATGATCTTCGCTTTGGTCGATGATTTCCAGATTGCTCGGGCTGAAAGCCTCGGTCAGTTTGGTTTTCATTCGTTCGGCATATGTCATTATTTTGGCCTTTTTGTTATTTCAGGGGTTGGCGTTTGCCAGTTTAGCCCTATGCTGTGCTCCGCACTTATCAAAACTGCTAAAAGGAAATTGTTGGATGCGCAAGCGCTCGCCGTTAAATTTCGATATATCTGTGGGCGCAGATAAAAAACGCCGCTCCAAAAAACGCGGCATGTCCGGCGCAGTGGAAACTTCGTCGCGCGAATGCCAAAAAGACGGCTGCATGCTGCCCGGTAAATACCGCGCGCCCAAATCGGCTGATGATCTGGAAAATTTCATCTGGTTTTGCCTTGATCATATTCGCGAACATAACCGTGCATGGAATTTCTTTGACGGCCAAACCCATGTAACCCCCGACCAGCAAGACGAATCCGACAAGGTCTGGGGCCGCCCGACGCAGCCGTTTAACAAAGACAAACCCAAAACGCCTAATGATCCCGAGGCCGAAGCATGGAAGCGTTTTGGTTTTGATGACCCGCATGAGGTTCTGGGCAGCAACGCCACAATGAACCCCGCCAGCAATCAATCCGCTGCCAATAACAGCCGCCGCCTACCCCCGACTGAACGTAAGGCGCTGGATATATTGGGATCCCCGAATACCATGTCAAAAATGGAATTGCGCAAAGTTTACAAAGCTTTGGTCAAAGATCTGCACCCCGACCTGAATGGCGGGCGCCGCGATGACGAAGAAAAACTGACCGAAGTAGTCTGGGCCTGGGAACAGGTAAAAATCAGCCGTGTGTTCAGCGACTAATCAGCCGCTTGCACCCGCTTGCCAAATGGGCCACAACTTGCTGGAATAGAACAACAGGAACTTGAATATGTCGAATGATCAAACCCAAACCCCGACCGAAGATTTCGACATCCGCGCCACGTTCGGGTTTGACAGCGACATGCGGGTCAAAGCCTTCAAAAAAGGCATGGATCGTGTGCCGGAAATTGACCCAACCTATAAATTCGACCCCGACACCACCCGCGCCATTCTGGCCGGTTTTGGCTATAACCGCCGGGTGATGATCCAGGGCTATCATGGCACCGGCAAATCTACCCATATCGAGCAGGTGGCCGCACATCTGAACTGGCCCACCGTGCGGGTGAACCTCGACAGCCATATCAGCCGCATTGACCTGATCGGCAAAGACGCGATTAAACTGCGCGACGGGGTGCAAGTGACCGAATTTCAAGAAGGCATCCTGCCTTGGGCTTTGTCCAACCCTTGTGCAATTGTGTTTGACGAATACGATGCGGGCCGCCCGGACGTGATGTTTGTTATTCAGCGTGTGCTGGAAACCGACGGCAAGCTGACTTTGCTGGACCAAAACAAAATCCTGACCCCGCATCCATCTTTCCGCCTGTTTGCCACCGCCAACACCGTTGGCTTGGGTGATACCACGGGGTTGTATCACGGTGTTCAGCAGATCAACCAAGCCCAGATGGACCGTTGGTCAATTGTTTCCACGCTGAATTACCTGTCCCATGACGCTGAAACCATGATTGTGCTGGGCAAAGCCCCCCATTACAATTCCGAGGAAGGCCGCAAGATTGTATCGCAAATGGTCACCGTGGCCGACCTGACCCGCACCGCGTTTATGAACGGCGATATTTCTACGGTGATGTCACCACGCACCTGTATCACATGGGCCCAAAACGCCGAGATTTTCCGCGATGTCGGTTTTGCCTTCCGCCTGACTTTCCTGAACAAATGCGACGAGCTGGAACGCCAGACCGTGGCCGAATTTTACCAGCGCTGCTTTGACGAAGAACTGCCCGAAAGCGCGGTTAGTGTGAGCCTTGGCTAAACATGGCACCCTCCTGAAAATAGCTTTTCTTGCTGTGATCGGCGCGCTGGTTGCGCTCTATTACCCCCAATCTGCCGACACCACCGGCGTTTCAGGTGCCGGCGCCAACTGCCGGATCACCCATGTGGTGGATGGCGATACCGTTGATCTGAAATGCCAAGGTAGCCAAACCGAGCGTATTCGCGTTATGGGCTATGACACCCCCGAAACTTTCTATGCTGATTGCCCCGCCGAAAAGATGCTGGGCGATCGGGCCTCCGAGTATCTGCGCACGCTTGCCGCCAGCACCCCGGTCACCAAGGTCGAACGCACCGGCACCGACCGATATGATCGCATCTTGGCGCAAATCTGGCTGGGCGGACAGGATCTAGCCGATATTATGGTTTCGCAAGAATTGGCCGTGGCTTATACTGGCAGGCAACGCATCGACTGGTGCGCCCGCCTTGCAAGCTCTGGAAATAACTGATGACCAAACCAAACGACAACCCTGCGGACCCGTTCAAAAAAGCCTTGGCCGAGGCCACCAAAACCCTTGCCAACACGCCCGATATGAACGTGACCTATTCGGTTGACCCATCCGGCATCAGCGGCGATACGGTGCGCTTGCCCCAAGTCACACGGCGCATGACCACGGCTGAAATTCTGCTGGCGCGGGGCACGCCGATGCTTATGCGATGAAGCTGCGGTTTCATAATGATACCACCCATGCCAAATATTCCCCCCAAGGCGAGATCGCGGCGGGGCTGTATGAGGCGCTTGAAACCGCGCGGTGCGAGGCTTTGGGTGCCCGCGCCCTGCCCTATCGTGGCAATCAACGCATCAGCTGGTGCGACCGCCTGAACGATGCAAGATAAACCCGATAAGTAACTCACGGATCTGTTCAAAACCCTTATCTGCCCAACAAGCCCGCAGAATTACCGAACACATCCCAGTTTTTTGGCGTCTGGATTTCCCAGTTTTAGGGGGTCTGCATTCAGGCTTGCTAAATGCAGAAAAACTGGCTGTTGTCGTACTGCTTCCATATCTTGCCTCCATTGAACTCTAGCGTTCTTCGCTTCTTCGCTTTGACCTTGCAACTGGGCAGAGCGCTCAAGCACCGCCGCAAGTAATATATAATATTGCTGTATCACCTCAAGCGCATCTTCGGGCGAATAGGGGTTTAACGCATCAAGCAAAGGGCCGCTTCCAGCGCCCAATTGATGAACAAAGCTGGCAAAGCAGTATACTTGGCTTACTGTTATAAACCGTGCGAGTAAAAATGCCTGATCGACAGCGCGGGCGTCTACCCGAATATATGTGCTGGTGATATCCAAAAGCGGGCGAAAACTGGCAGGCGTGAGCCAATTGTCTGGGTCAGGTTGCTGTGACAGCACCACCAGACGATCGCCGCTGATCTGGAATTTTACTGGGTATTCAAAATGGTTTACACGGCCCAACACCAGTAATTGCTCAAATCGTCCGGCATACAAAGTCCCGCTTTCATATTGGATCGGGGCCTCAAAATCTACGCTCAATGCTCTGGTCAAATCTGAGGAAATAACCAGCTCACCATATGAAATCGAGGCGCCCAATTCGGTTGCCACACGCAGATCAAGCCTGTCGGGCAAAGGCGAAGTTGTTTGATAATACTGTTGGGATATGCTGAGCAGCCGGTCAGATGAACCGGAAGAAATGCGCAAGACCTCTTGCCCTGCAGTAAGTGCCCCAAGCATCTGGCTGGCAACATTATCGCTTAACCAGACGCCATATATTTCGGCAATTGTATCTGGCGATTGTGCGGCGGCGATTGACGGTATATTCGCACGGAACCACGCTGATATCTGGTCTGGTGTGCAAGCCGGGCCATCTTTTCCGGGCGCATCAGCGGGCAAATCCACCCGATACGCCTGCGCAAACGCAGCGCAAGTCGACCTTGTTTGCGCATTTGCGGCACTTCCGGCAGAAACCAGTGCTGCCAGTGCCAATTTGCATAATACTTTTATCATAATAAATTCCTCGGGATTATTAGGGTTTAGCCAGATACCCGATTTCCCTGATACTGGCTAGGTTAACAAAAATTATCAAACACAAGTTCAACCGGAATTGAATATATGTCAAGATAACTGTATTCTGACATTCAGGTCTGACCGCAATTGGCATAGGCACAGGTTTATTTTTTGCTTCCATTTTCTGACGCGATATTGTTTTAAAGAGCTATGAACAAACCAAACGACAACCCCGCCGACCCGTTCAAAAAAGCGCTGGCCGAGGCGACCAAAACTCTTGCAAATAATGCCGACCTAATGGTGACCTATACGGTTGATCCTTCGGGCATCAGCGGCGATACGGTGCGTTTGCCGCAAATCACCCGACGCATGACCACAGCTGAAATCTTGTTGGCACGCGGCACAGCCGATGCTTATGCGATGAAACTGCGGTTTCACAATGATGCCACCCACACGAAATATTCCCCCCAAGGCGAGATTGCGTCGGGTCTGTATGAAGCTCTTGAAACAGCAAGATACGAAGCATTAGGCGCGCGTGCCCTGCCCGGAACAGCTAAAAACATTGATGCCAAAATCAACCATGACGCCACGAAATCAGGGTTCGATTCCATCAGCAATGCCGCGGATGCTCCACTGGCCAGTGCCGCCGGCTATTTACTGCGCCATCTGGCAACAGGGCGTGATTTGCCATCCGGCGCACAAAACATCGTGGATTTACGCCGTGATACTTTGGATAAATCCAGCGATACGCTTGGCGAAATTGTAAATAACCTTGAGGATCAAACCGCATTCGCGCGGCTTTCCCGCCAAATCATCACCGATCTTGGCTATGGCGACCAGTTGGGCAACGACCCCGATCTGGAAGACCCTGACCAAGAAGATGAAGCCTCGGAAGAAGATGTGGAGGATCAGGAAGATCAGGAGGGCGGCGACGAGGATGAAAGCTCGGAAGATCAAGACCAGCCACCCGAGGATCAAGATGAAAGCATGGACCAGCAACAGGCGCAGGCCTCCATGGATGATAGCCCCGATGTGGATATGTCGGACGAAACAGATATGGCCGAGGGCAACCCGCCCGACGAACAACTGCCGCCCCCGCCATTTTCGGATGCTGACCCGAATTATACGGTTTTTACGGATGAATTTGACGAAGAAATCAACGCCACCGATCTGGCAGACCCGGCCGAGCTGGAACGGCTGCGCGCCTATCTTGATCAACAGCTGGAACCCTTAAAAGCCGCTGTCGGGCGGCTGGCCAATAAATTGCAACGCAGATTGCAAGCCCAGCAAAACCGGTCTTGGGAATTTGATCTGGAAGAAGGCATTCTGGATGCGGCAAGGCTGGCGCGGGTGGTGGCAAACCCGACCACGCCGTTGTCATTCAAACAGGAATCAGAAATTGAATTCCGCGACACGGTTGTAACTTTGCTGATTGATAATTCCGGCTCCATGCGGGGTCGCCCGATTTCCATTGCCGCGATTTGTGCTGATGTTCTGGCCCGCACGTTAGAACGCTGCCAAGTAAAAGTCGAAATTCTGGGCTTTACCACCCGGGCATGGAAAGGCGGCCAATCCCGTGAGGCATGGCTGAAAGCCGAACGCCCCGCCACGCCGGGCCGGCTGAATGATTTGCGCCATATCATCTATAAATCCGCCGATACACCTTGGCGGCGGGCACGGCCCAATCTGGGCCTGATGATGAAAGAAGGCTTGCTGAAGGAAAACATTGATGGCGAGGCGCTGGAATGGGCCTATCGACGCATGTTGCGACGGTCCGAGGCGCGTAAAATCATGATGGTGATTTCCGATGGTGCGCCGGTGGATGACAGCACCCTTTCAGTTAACACAGCATCGTTTCTGGAAAAACACCTGCGCGACGTGATTGAAATGATTGAGAGCCGAAAAGCTGTAGAATTGATCGCCATTGGCATTGGCCATGATGTAACACGATATTATGAGCGCGCGGTAACCATCACCGATGTGGAGCAACTGGCAGGCGCAATGACCGAACAGCTTGCGTCGCTGTTTGAGGCAGACGCGCGCAAACGAAAACAGCGCTTAGCCAGTTAGGGCGTTATACTGCTGCCCATTGCCGGTGTATTTGCATTCGCAAAATAACCGGCCTGCCGTTGGCCATGGCCTCGCTTGGCTCGGCTTTGGCTTAGCGATTGCGGCGAACCGGGCTGCTATGTTCTTTTAATTCGGATGGCTTTGCCTGTTTTTTAAGTCTGGGCTTGCGCCGTCTTATGACCCAGAACAAAACCGAAAGCGTCAAAAATACTGGTGCGGCGGGCCATAGCAAAACCGGCAATACTCCGTATTCCCAAATATCAGGCGATAAATAACGTTCAATCGCTGGCTGCACCACTTGTAGGCTGCCAAAATGAATCTCGGACCAGATTTGCCCGATCGGCGCAAATTTGAATTCAGCAGATAAATAACCTTGGCTGGCATTCCAGTCAAAATATGCACTTACGCCAGCCGCCACTAAAAAGATAAGAGATAAAAATCGTGCCATTTTGCAGCCCCGTTCAGAAAACCTGTTTCCATTACCCGTTGTATTAGGCAAACTGGGGCAAAGGTGCAAATGCCCTTGCATAAACCTGTTGTGAGAAATCGAAACAATGTTCCAGAATTTCACCGTTACGTCATCCCCTGAAACCGGTGCCGCGCGCCTTGCCAAGCTGAGAGATGTATTGAAAGCCAAAGGTTTTGACGGTTTTCTGGTGCCGCGCGCTGATGCCCACCAAGGCGAAAACGTGGCGCCCTGTGATGAACGGCTTGCCTGGCTAACAGGGTTTACCGGCTCTGCGGGCAGTTGTGCCGTATTAATACACAAGGCCGGGGTTTTTATCGACGGGCGTTATCGCATTCAGGTTAAATCACAAATTGATCTGGCATGTTACACCCCCGTTCATTGGCCAGAAACCAAAGTAGCCGATTGGCTGGTGGAAAACCTGCCCAAGGGGGGCGTGGTTGCATTTGACCCGATGCTGCACAGTTATGACGAGATTGAAACCCTGTCAAAAACCCTTGATCCAGCGGGTATAAAACTGCATCGCTCGGAAAACCTTGTAGATCAGATATGGGCAGACCAGCCCAAACCGCCTCAAGCCGGAATCACCCCTTACCCGATAGAGTTTTCAGGGCTGGGCAGCAATGAAAAGCGTGCGGATATTGCCCGATCTTTGGTTCAGAACAATCTGGATGCCTTTGTTTTGACCCTGCCTGAATCTATTGCCTGGCTGTTGAATATCCGTGGCAATGATGTGGCAAACACCCCTGTTGCCCTATGTTTTGCAGTGCTGAAGCCGGATGCTTCGCTTGATCTTTTTGTTGATCCGGCCAAGGTCAACCCTGCCCTGATTGACCATCTCGGGCCGGAAATAAGTTTGCATGACAGCCCTGATCTGAAAGGTTTTTTACAGTCTATGACCGGCAATATCGGGGTTGACAGGATGACGGCGCCGGTGTGGGTTTCCGACCGGATTACCCACTCCGATTCAGCAACCAAAACGGCTAAACGGGTTTGGTTTGACGATCCCTGTATTTTGCCAAAAGCTTGTAAAAACCCGACAGAACTTGCGGGGGCACGGTCCGCCCATCTGCGCGATGCGGTGGCCATGGTTGAATTTCTGCGCTGGGTTGATGAAACCGTGCCACAGGCTGGTATTACAGAAATCGACGTGGCCAAAAAACTGGAAAGCCTTCGCCAAAAAACCAATGCGCTTAGGGATATTTCCTTTGAAACCATCAGCGCCAGCGGCCCAAATGGCGCGATTTGCCATTATCGCGTTGACGAGGATAGCAACCGCATAATCAACAACCCCGATCTGTTGCTGGTGGATAGCGGCGGTCAGTATCTGGACGGCACAACCGATATTACCCGAACCATCCCCATTGGCCCGCCAAGCGAAGACATGTGCAAAATGTTTACGCTGGTGCTGAAAGGTATGATTTCCATCTCTATGCTGCGGTGGCCAGAGGGCCGTGCCGGGCGCGATATAGATGCGTTTGCCCGCGCAGCCCTGTGGCAGCAAGGGTTTGATTATGACCATGGCACCGGCCACGGGGTTGGGGCTTATCTGGGGGTTCATGAAGGGCCGGCACGGATTTCCAGCCAAAGCGATGTGCCGATTTTGCCCGGCATGATCCTGTCTAACGAGCCGGGATATTACCGCGAAAACCAATGGGGCATTCGCATTGAAAACCTGTTGATTGTCTTGCCGCCAGATATCCCCGCATCGGGGGATCGTAAAATGCTGGGCTTTGAAACCATAACATGGGTGCCGATTGACCGGCGGTTAATTGAGCCAAAGCTGTTAAACGCTGCGGAGCTAAATTGGATTAATACTTATCACCAGCAGGTGCTTGAAAAACTTGGTCCCATGCTTGCCGGAAAGACCTTGGCGTGGCTGCAGGCCGCGTGCCAACCCGTCGCGTTGTAAACATTAGGGCCAGCAGATAAACTTGCCATTCCATTCAGACGAGGAACCCATCATGACCGGACCAAAAATAACCATAACCCCTGCAAAAGGCACATGGGTTGTCAGGGCTGGCGGCGCGGTTTTGGCGGAATCCTCCAAGGCGCTTGAATTGGTTGAGGGCGACTATCCGCCAGTAATTTATTTTCCACGCGATGATATCGCCATGGATTTTGTTGATACCAGCCCCCTCCAAACCACCTGCCCCTATAAAGGCGTTGCCAGTTATTTTTCAATTGTCGGCAAAAACTCCACCCTTGCCAATGCTGCATGGTCTTATGAAGACCCGATACCAAATGTTGGGCGCATCAAAAATATGCTGGCTTTTGACATAAATAAAACCACCGTTGAGATGGTCTGATACAAGCACCACGTTTCAGCGCGGCGCGAGACAGGTTTTGCAACCAGCACAGCATCAAACGCGCCGCCTTCTTCAGGAATGTTCCTCGCGGGCGCATTCGGCCAAGGCGCGGTTATAGGCTTTTAAGGCATCAATATGGTAAAGCGCGCCCAATAACTGGGGGCCATCATCGCTGATCTCCACAATCGGGATCAGCTCGCAATTGCTTTGATCAAACATCGGCATTGCCTGTTCCAGACTGGCATCGGATTTCAGATAAAACCCTTGCGCGATCAGATCCTGACAGCGTAAATCCGGCGGGCCGTTTTCGGCCCCCACCAGCCGCATTAGCCGCCCCGTTGAAATAGTCGCCAACAAATAGGATTGCGGCCCGTCAGCCAGATGCACGCCGCGCCGCTCCAACACCGTTAGAAAGAAAGACCGGTCCACCAGACGGCTGGTCAGCGCGGATGCAAGCGATACCGAGACCATCACCGCAATGCCTGCTTGCCAGTCCCCGGTCAGTTCAAACACAATTAACGTGGTTGAAATCGGCGCACCCAATACGGCCGCTGCCACCGCGCCCATACCTGCCAAAGCATAAAGCGTCTCCACCCCTGAAACCCCGGGCGCAATCGCGGTGGCCACATAGCCGAATGAAAGCCCCGTTAAGGCGCCAATCATCAGCGAGGGCGAAAATATACCGCCCCCCATTCGGCCCGCAAAAGTAATCGCCACCGCAGCAACCTTAACCACCACATAGCTAACGGTTAACCAAAACCCGATTTGACCGGTTAGCGCCCTTGATGTGGTTTCATAGCCAACCCCGATAATATGCGGAAACCAGATCGCGATCAGCCCCAATAACGCACCGGCAAGCGCGGGGCGCAGCCAGATCGGCATGCCTGTGGTTTTTTGCAGCATATCGCCCAGATCTTCGGCCACAAAAATAGATTTGATTAACACATAAGCCACAATCCCGCATAAAAGCCCCAACATCAAAAACGCCGGTAATTCCTGATAAAAAGACAGGTTCGTCACTGGCAGCACAAATTCAGTCACATTGCCCATTTGCCACCGGCTGACCACAGTTCCCGCCACCGAGGCAATGACAATCGGCGCAAATGCATGCACCGCAAAATGCCGCAAAACCACCTCTAGCGCAAATATTGTCCCGGCAATCGGCGCGTTAAATGATGCCGAAACCGCCGCTGCCGCGGCGCAGCCCATCAAATCCCGTGCGGTAATACCATCGGCCCTGATCAGGTTGGAAACCCAGCTGGATACCACCGCACCAAAATGCACCACCGGGCCTTCTCGGCCGGTTGATCCGCCGGTTGACAGGGTGATCAAGGCAATGCCCGTGGCCAACATGCCTTTGCGTTTACTTACCCTGCCCTCGCGCAGGGCTGCGCCCTCGATCACATTGGCCAAAGATTCCAGCCGCCCGTCTTTGGTGAAAATCTGCAACAGAATGCCAACCGCCAATCCGCCCAGAATTGGCACGCTTAATACCCATAACCAAGGCAATTCCGCTAGTCGTGAATGCAGGGCTTTGTCGCTGGCCCCATAAATATTTTCCTGCAAAAAATCGATCGAGACCCGAAAACCGACGGCAATAAACCCTGCTGCAATGCCGATGATCAGTGCAATTAACCAGAATTGCAGCTGGCTGGGGCCTTTGTGGCGCATTGCCTGCCAGCCAAGCCGAAGCTCCAGGCGAAGCGCCAAGAGTAACTGTTTGAAAAATCCGCTTAGCTCTGACACCGGTTACCTTTTTCGTCGAATTCCAAGATGCGCGCCCAGCTGGTCGGGTTTTGGCAATGTCCCATGTGCTGCCAACACCCCTGCCAACCGCTGGGTGACCCATTCGGGATACGGCGCGGAGCGGCGCTTGGTCAAGTCTACATTCATCAATAGTTGTTCGCTGGTTGCACAGGTTTTTCCATTCACATTGATCATCTCCAAAAACACATGCAGCCTTTTGCTGTCATAATCAATCAACTGAAAATTTACGTTAAATTCCGCGCCCTCCAGAAATTCATCCAGATAATGCAGGTTGTTTTGCAAAACATACGGTCCTTGATTAACCTTTTTGGTATGACTGATGCCAATGCCCAATACGGTTTCAAAAACCTCGTCAATGGCCTGATCAAACGCCAGTGAATAATAGGAAACATTCATATGGCCGTTATAATCTATCCATTCCTTGGGAACGGTTCTGGGCTTGGTTTTGATCGGGCTATCATAACGGGTTTGATTATTCGTCATTTTTTAACTTCCATTTCCGTCTTTACCGGCCTACAAATTCCCCGAAATCAGGGGGTTTTATGGCCATTGAAACAGCGATCAACCAATTACGCAACCTGTTGCAAGGCCGTTTGGTAACCACACGGGCCATTCTTGACCAACACGGCCAGAATGAGGCCTATTTCCCCGTCACCCCGCCTGATGCGGTTGTCTATCCGCTTAATACCAAAGAGGTTTCGGAGATTGTCCAGATCTGCGCCGCGCACTCTTGCCCGGTAATTGCTTATGGCACCGGCACCTCGCTGGAGGGCCATCAACTGGCGTTTCGTGGCGGTATTTCGATTAATATGCAAAAAATGAACACAGTGCTGGCCATTCACCCGCAAGACCTGGATGCGGTGGTGCAACCGGGGGTGACGCGCAAACAGCTCAATGCCGAATTGCGCGCAACAGGATTGTTTTTTCCGGTGGACCCGGGGGCGGATGCATCCATTGGCGGCATGGCGGCCACCCGCGCATCGGGCACCACTGCGGTGCGTTATGGCACCATGAAAGAAAATGTCATGGCGCTGGAGGTGGTGATGGCGGATGGCAAGGTTATTCGCACCGGTTCTCGGGCGCGTAAATCTTCCACCGGATATGACCTGACAAAACTGTTTGTCGGGTCCGAGGGCACCTTGGGCATTATTACCGAAATCACTCTGAAATTACACGGTCAACCCGAAGCAATTTCAGCTGCAACATGTTCTTTCCCTGATGTTTCATCTGCTGTTGATACGGTAATTGCCACCATCCAGATGGGCATTCCAATGGCAAGGATCGAATTTATCGACGAAATCATGGTGCGCGGGTTTAATGCCTATAATGGCTCTGACCTGCCGGAAAAACCGCATCTTTTTGTCGAATTCCACGGGTCTGATTCTGCGGTTGCAGAACAAGCCAGCCAGTTTGGCGAGATCGTAAAAGACATGGGCGGCGATGCGTTCAAATGGTCATCCAACGCAGAGGAGCGCGCGAAATTATGGGATATGCGCCACAATGCCTATTATGCCCAAAAATCCGTGCGCCCCGGATCAGTGGTGCAAAATACCGATATTTGCGTGCCTATTTCCCACCTTGCCGAGGTTATTCTTGAAACCAAAGCCGAGGGCGACCGGCTGGGCCTGACCTTTACCGTGGTCGGCCATGTCGGGGATGGCAATTTCCATTGCGGCATTTGCATTGATCCTAGCGACAAAGCCGAGTTGGAAAACGCCAAGATATTTACCCAAAACCTTGCCATGCGCGCCCTGAAATTCAACGGCACAGTTTCGGGCGAACACGGTATCGGGGTTGGCAAAATGAAATATATGGCGGCCGAGCACGGGGATGCCTTGTCGGTGATGGCGGATATAAAAAGAACGCTGGACCCGCAAAACATTATGAATCCGGGCAAGCTGATCCCGATGAATTAAGCCAATAGCGCGTCCGCAGCCGCACGCGCCGCATCGGTTACCGTATCTCCTGCCAGCATCCGCGCAATTTCATCGCGGCGCTGCCCCGCATCCAGTGCGGTAACCTTGGTTGTGGTTTGCCCCGCCTGAACCGATTTGGAAACCACAAAATGGGTGGCACCTATTGCTGCCACTTGCGGCGAATGGGTAACCACAAGGGTTTGGGTGTCTTTTGCCACCGCCGCCAACCGCCGCCCGACCGCATCGGCAGTGGCCCCGCCAACCCCGCGATCAATTTCATCAAAAATCAGGGTCAACCCATCGGATCGCGTGGTTAAACAAACTTTTAATGCCAGCAAAAACCGCGATAATTCCCCGCCAGAGGCAATTTTATCAATCGGCCCCGCAGGTGCGCCGGGGTTGGTTGCCACCGTGAAAAACACGTTGTCATCGCCTTCGGGGCTTGGCTTTGCGGTATCGTCTTTGACAACATTGGTCATAAACTGTGCCCGTTCCATTTTCAACGGCGCAAGTTCTTTTTGCATGGCGCGATCAAGCTTTTTTGCCGCTTTCTGGCGACGCTCCGACAGTTTACCGGCAGCAATTCGATAAGCATCGCGGGCAATTTCAAGTGCTTTTTGCAACTGCAAAAGATGTGCGCTATCCAGATCAATCCGCCGCAGTTTTTCGTTAAAATCTATCAAAAGACCCGGAAGTTCGTCGGGCTGAACCTCGTATTTTCGCGCCATTGCTCGAATGGCAAACAGCCGTTCTTCAACCTGTTCAAGATCATATGGGCTGAATTCCAGCCCCTGTAAAACCGCGTTAACCCCGTGCTGGGCCTCGGTAATTTCGATCATGGCACGGGATAATGCATCAATGCCGGCATCCAATCCACCCTCGGCGGCACCGGAAACATCTTCCAGCCAGCGCTGGCTGTCCAGCAACATGGTTTCGGCAGAACCCAATAACTGGTTGCCTTTTTCTATGTCAGCGCGAATACGCTCGGCGGATTGCATGCGGCGGCGTTCAACATCCAAGGCGCTGTCTTCGCCAATTTTCGGTGCCAGTGTTTCCAGTTCAGCCAGCGCGTGGATCATAAATTCCTTGTCCGCCTCGGCCAGTTCCAGTTGCTTTTGCGCGGTTGCAAGCGCGTTTTGGGCTTGGCGCAGGGTGTTGCAGGTTTTTCTGGTTTTTTCCAACGTCAACTGGTTTTCGGCAAATATATCCAGCAGGTTTTTATGACCTTTTGGGTCCAGCAATCCGCGATCATCATGCTGTCCGTGAATTTCCACCAACGTCTGGGACAGTTCCCGTAACACGTCGGAAGAAACCGGGCGGTCATTTAAAAAGGCGCGCTTGCGGCCATCGGGGTTGTTAACCCGCCGCAATATTAAATCACCCTCGAACCCCAGACCGGCATTTTCCAGAACCGCAATTGCCGGATGATCATTCGATAAGTCAAACTGCGCAATCACCTCGCCAAATTTGGCGCCGCTGCGCACCAGCCCGGCCCGCCCGCGCCAGCCCAGCACAAACCCCAGTGAATCCAGCAAGATGGATTTCCCTGCACCGGTTTCGCCCGTCAGAACATTCAGCCCCGGACCAAAATCCAGATCGACCTGTTCAATCAGCAGGATATTGCGAATGGAAAGATGCTGGAGCATAATACCCCGCGCTAGTTTCGATCAAAAACCAGCCCGAACAAGCCAGCGCCGGAATTTGCCTGTTGGCCCGTGGCCATCAGGGATTGACTGGCGGCGTTCCACGATGAGTCAGGGAAGCGTTCTACCAGAATTGCGGCGTTTCGAGCGGCTTCGTTAACCAGCCCCAGTGATAGATATGCCTCGACCAGACGGTGGTATGCCTCTGGCAAATGCGGGGTATCGCCATATTCATTTACCACTGCATCAAACCGGCCCAAAGCCGCTGAAAACTGGCCGCGCTTCAGATAATAACGGCCAATATCCATTTCTTTGCCCGCCAACTGGTTCAGGGCCGTGGTGAATTTTGGCAAGGCAAGCTCGGCATATTCGCTGTTCGGAAATTGTTCGATAACAATCCGCAATTCTTGCAATGCACGAAATGTGTTTTGCTGATCACGCTGAATATCAACGATTTTATCATAATAGGACAGTGCAACCAGATATTGCGCCAAAGCGGCGTATTGGCTGACCGGATAATAATCAAGATACCGGTTGGCGGCAGCGCGGCTCTGGATGGCGTTGCCCGCTTCGCGATAGGCTTTGGCCGCCTCGATCACCGCGAATTCGGCCTCGATCGTATAGGGATAAAGCCGTTCAATTTCCAAATATAAATCAGCAGCGTCGTTATAATCTTTGCGGTCTACCTCGGCCTGCGCCATGGCAAGGATTTGTTGCGGCGAAGTATTGTCATCAACCGAAAGCTGCCCGCCGCCGCGACCGCAGGCTGCAATGGTTAGCAACACAGAAACGACCAACACCCGTTTCAACACTTGAACCTGAACCATATACCCAAACCCTTTGATATTTCTTAAGCGTTGCTACCACAAATACCGGCAAGGAAAAACGGTATTTTACGATAAAACGCCTATCCGGCGCGCATAAGGTCGAATTCCCGCTCATCACTGCTGGGCAAAACCTTTGTAATCTGTTCATCAACAGGGATTTTAACCGCCGCACCTTTGGTTGCAAATAATTTACGCAACAAAAGATTCGTCATGCGGTGGCCCGATCGCACGCCTTTATACCGGCCAAGAATCGGCGCGCCCGCCAAGGCAAGATCACCAACCGCATCCAGAATTTTATGGCGAACACATTCGTCAATCCGGCGCGGGCCTTCGGGGTTTAGGTATTGGCCTTCATCAATAACCAAAGCATTGTCATAAGACCCGCCAAGCGCCAGCCCCGCGTTTTTCATGGTTTCAATTTCCGAATTCAAACAAAAAGTCCGGCAATCTGCCAATTCGTCGATGAATGCCGGGCCACGCATATCCAGCGTTGCGGATTGATCTCCGATAATTGTATTTTCAAACGAGATTGAAACGCCGATTTCGCAATGATCCAGCGGTGAAAGTTCAGCAAATGCCGCGCCATCCCGCACGTTTACAGTTTTGCGGATTTGCCAGACAAACCCGTTTGCCTGAAATTCCACACCGGTTTTCAGGATTTTTGCAACAAAGGGTTTGCTGCTGCCATCCATGATCGGGATTTCAGGGCCGTCAATATCAATCAGCGCATTTGTAATGCCACAGCCAGCCAATGCCGCCATGATATGTTCAACGGTCGAAACCGTAACCCCGGCCGAATTGCGGATATTTGAAGAAAGCTTTGTGCTGAAAACCTGATCCCATGTCGCGGCAACAAAATTATCGACATTTTTGATATCGGTCCGGCGAAATTGAATGCCATAGCCTTGGGTTGCCGGTTGCAACAGCAATCGGGCCGGCCGGCCTGAATGCAGCCCGATGCCAACAAAACTAACTGTATTCTTAAGAGTGCGCTGCACGGGAAACCTCAATTATTCAATCAACGGTTTTCATATAGTGCAGATTGGCACACCATTAAACATCAAAGCATGAAATTAAAATCACTCTTTGTGACGGATTGCTACAATATGGTTAAACAGAAAAAGGGCGCCTGACCAGCAAGCGCCCCAATAGGTAGGAGAAAACCTAGTTGGCCTGGCGTCTTAAAAACGCAGGGATATCAACACGTTCCTGTTCTTCTTGATAGGGGTCAGGCATTGTTTCGGCCGGTGCAGCATGTAACATAGGCTGGGCACGTTGCGTTGGTTTTTCTTCTTTTTGATGACCACCGGTCATTCTGTTAATCAAACTATTGATGGCAAAACGGCCATGTTTTTCATCCTCAATCGGCTCGGGAACCTTGACCTCTTCGGGCTGCGTAGCCACTGCGGCACGTAACCGCAAAGTGGTTTCTTTCTCTGCAACTTCTTTTTCAGGCGTTGGTTCCTGCGCAATTGGCAGTTCTTCCTGCACGACGTGCTGATCAATAAAACTGTCTGCTTTGGCAGCAATTTCAGTTACCTCTGCCGCCACTTCTTCGACAGGTTCAGATGCCGGCACCGGAGTGGCCGCAACCGGTTCAGGTATACGGCGCTGGGTCGGGGCTGTTTGCGCGCCTTCAACCGCATCAATGCCGGTGGCAACCACAGAAACCCGGATCATACCATCCATTTCAGGGTCAAGGGTTGAGCCGACAATGATATTTGCTTCGGGGTCGACTTCGTCGCGAATACGGTTGGCGGCTTCGTCAAGTTCAAACAAGGTCATGTCTTCAGAACCTGTAATATTGATCAATACACCTTTGGCACCCTTAAGCGAGATTTCATCCAGCAACGGGTTGGCAATGGCTTTTTCAGCGGCCTGAATGGCGCGATCTTCGCCCGATGCCTCGCCGGTGCCCATCATGGCTTTGC
>JAKITE010000080.1 GCA_021648225.1 Paracoccaceae bacterium | reverse complement strand
TGCGATGGCGCGCGTCTCTTCAACGCGGCTGTGGCCCAGGGCGTGGCGGTTGACACACTTGTCGCGCCGTGTCATTCCGTCAGTTTTTGCCTTTCCAAGGGACTGGGCGCTCCCGTGGGTTCCCTGCTCGCCAGTGATGCCGCAACCATTCACGAAGCCCGCCGTATTCGGAAGCAACTCGGTGGTGGCATGCGACCGGCCGGTATCGTGGCAGCGGCAGGGCTGTACGCACTCGAACATCATATTGCGGATTTGGCCGATGACCACCGACGGGCTGCCGAGTTCCGGCGGTGCCTTGAAGTCGCAGGGTTGCGCTTTTTGCGGCCCTCTCCCACCAATATTCTGATGCTCGCGTCCGAAAAACCCGACGCGGATGTTGCCGCGCTTAAACAATCGGATGTACTGGTGCTGAAGGTAGGACCGGATGCGATTCGGGCAGTCTTCCATCGCGACATCACGGACGACGATACCGAGCGGGCCATCGAGGCTTTTGAACGAATAATGGTGCCTTGAATACAAAGGCTTCTCATCGTGTTCACGGATCGCCGCAGACACAGACGCGAGGAACGAGTAGCTTTGTGGGTGTGAGCCTTATTCCCTTTTTCGTAAGCATTCACGACCTGTGACATCTTGCTCCTTAGAAAAGCAACCTGCGGGTGCCACGGGTAGGCCTCTCAGGGCTTACCCGTGTCGTTCCTACCGATGAGAAAAGAGACACAGAGGGCACAGAGGGCACAGAGAAACGTTTTCTCTGTGCCCTCTGTACTACTATCCGGAATTTTCTTGTTTTTTTTAACAAGAAAAATCAGTAACCACCGGCAGAGCCGGTAGATTAACTATGATTGAGAGTGTGCGATATACTGGTAACTTGAAAAATCACCCGTCACCAACTTCATGTTGTTAGGAACATCCTCGCACGGGCAAGGGCTATCGCCCCTTATCCGTGGCACCCGTAGCGGCTCGTGAACGCCTACAATATTTGGTTGCGGCCAACGGCTGCGCTGTATCTCTGTGGTGAATATTGGTTGTGGGCAGAATTCACCGTAGTTCAACGCCCGGAACACTGACCGCGCAGCTACTCGGCTTCGGCCAGTTCCAATCGCAACTCCACAGACAATTCGCCGTCAAGGTAATTGATCATAACACTGATCTCGGGCACACGCCTGGCAATTGCACCCACCTCCGAGAAGGACGCATTGAGCGTGTCTACCGTTTGCCCCAGAATCATCCCATTTTCTGCATAGAGCAATAGCCCTTCGCCCATGGTATCCATGACTTCGCCGAGACGCAGACGAAAGAATAAATGCCCCCTGCCGGAAGCGGGCACCATCACATTGTCCGTTTCACGCAGCACCGCCGCGTGTTCCGGGTGTAGTGTGGCGCGAAAAAGCAGCCCATCCCAGAATGCGCTGGGTTCAATAACGTTCCCCCATCCCAAAGAAAGCCGAACAATACCGTCTTCCTCAAAGATATAGGGCACCCCATTCTTTGGAAGAGTCCCGCGCACGGAACCAGATGCGGCGTTGAAGACCGCGTTCACGACATCCGCTGTAGGTTGCAGACTCAAATCGAAAATGGGCATGGGAGCCATGCCATCGAGATCAAAACCTGCGGTCCGTAGGGAGAAACTCGTTCCCAACGCGCTCGACAAAAGCGCGAATGCAGCCTGAAATGCCTCTCGCTCCGAAGCGGACAAGCGATCCAGCGCACCCCAACGGCTCACATAATCATTCAACGCGCCCGCAGTCATTTCGTCCAGGGCAGGCCAGACTTCCGTCAAGGGAACGCCGAATTCACCCGCCAGAACTACGCCGCCAGCCACGGGCACAAAGAGCTCGCCCGGCGATTGCGCCAGGCCGAGTGCATCCAGCGGCACACGCCAGTCTGCTTTGAGTACGCTACGGCTCGAAAAGGTAATGGATGCCGGCGAAAAATCCAGACGGCAGTCCGACCGCTCAAAAAAACGACCGAGGGGTTCATCCGCAGAAAAGGCCATGCGCCCTTGCAGATCATCGGATACATCCATCCCCGCCGTTTCCAGCGAGGTGATAGCGTCAGACTCCCGAAGGGTCAACGCCTGGATGATCGCGTCTCGCGATGGGCTGAAGACGATGGTTCGCCCGCGCACCGCGTAATAAAAGTCCACACCGCTCAGTTTACGAAGGGCCAGACCACCCGCATGCTCGTCCTCTATCGCATCCAGAAAGCGATGGTATCGTTCCAGCAGGCAGCCAATTCGGCTCATTCGCGTAACAACGAGAATGTCGCTGAAGGTCATCAGATCCGTTCCCGAAACGTAGCAAACATCGGAAACGAGGTTGTTCAAAATCCAGTCAGGATAACCAAAGCTGTTTGCAATCCAAGTCGGTATCTTCGCATAGTTCTCTGGCACAATCCCTGTGTCCCAAAGGGGCGAACGTGCAATTTCCTGACGTGTGGAAAGGAGGTCGCGCACTTGAAAATGAAAGCTCTGACTTTGAGGAATAACCCGCTCTACCGGACAGGAGTCCCGTGTCGTCCAGATAAGCCAAAGGCATCCGACGACGAAAAACAGCAGCACAACCCAGCGAATTACGCCGCCAGATCGCGTCGGCCCTTCATAATAGGTTCGCCTCGATGATCGATAGCTCCGAATTGCATCGCTCATTAACGACCACCTCCTGCCAGCGAATATGTCGTGTAAGCACCGACCGCGTGGAATGCATCGGGGAATGCCACATGCATGATTCGTTTCTCAGGCATCAGCACGACACTGTAGCGCGTTTCATTATTCCAAACCAGACGGCGCTCCATGTCCTCCGAACTCCCCGAGGTCAATACCCGTTGCAACTCTCCAACACCAACGATACGTTCGCTGACCAATGTACTTTCGACGAACTGATAGCGCTCGTGCGTGGCGTCATTGACTCCCCGGCGGGCCGAGTCAACGCCAAAAAGCACGCCATTCTCTCCTCTGCGAACAGAGAATGCCTCGCCCACGGTGATCATGGCCGTTTCCCACCCTTCTTCGCCAGGGCCGACCAGCATCACCCGCCCGCGTCTCACAGGAGTGGCCTCCCGAAGACGCGCCAGCGCCCCGTCAAAAGTAGTAATGCAAATGTCGTAATCGCGCTCCGGCTCTGCCAGCATAATCTGGTTCGCGACAAATTGGGCAAAGCGCACAACATTGCGATCCGCACAAAAAACCACCGCCTTTTTATGGCTGGCGGTTTGGGTTTGGTTTAATATTTCAGGCACGAGGTTTCCGTTAACTGTTCTTTAGTTGTCTATACACATTTATCCTGCTATCTGGCGACCGGAAAACAACCAAATTCTGATCGAAATCGAAGGGGCGCAGAAAATGCCAACGGATTATATTGTAAAAGACATTGAACTGGCGGGCTTTGGCCGCAAAGAGCTGGACATCGCAGAAACCGAAATGCCGGGGCTGATGTCGCTGCGGGCGGAATATGGCGACAGCCAACCCCTGAAGGGCGCGCGCATTGCCGGTAGCCTGCACATGACCATCCAGACCGCTGTTTTGATGGAAACTTTGACGCATCTGGGCGCGGATATTCGCTGGGCCTCGTGCAATATTTATTCCACCCAGGACCACGCGGCAGCAGCCATGGCAGCCGCAGACATTCCGGTTTTTGCCATCAAAGGCCAATCATTGACCGAGCATTGGGATTATCAAGACCGCATATTTTTGTTTGAAGACGGCCCCTGTAACCTGATTCTGGATGATGGTGGTGATGCCACGCTATATATCCTGCTGGGTGCCCGCGCCGAGGCCGGCGAAACCGGATTGCTGGAAACCCCGCAATCCGAAGAAGAAGAAGCAATTTACGCCCAGATTAAAAAACGCATGGCCTCCAGCCCCGGTTGGTTTACGGCCCAGCGCGATGCGCTGAAGGGCGTTTCCGAAGAAACCACAACTGGTGTGCATCGTCTGTATGAACTGTTCGAGGCGGGCCAATTACCTTTCCCTGCGATCAATGTGAATGACTCCGTAACCAAGTCCAAATTCGACAATAAATATGGCTGTAAAGAATCGCTGGTAGACGGTATTCGCCGCGCTACCGATACCATGATGGCTGGTAAAACAGCTGTTGTGTGTGGCTATGGCGATGTTGGCAAAGGCTCGGCAGCGTCATTGAGTGGTGCGGGTGCGCGGGTTAAAGTAACCGAGGTTGACCCGATTTGCGCCCTGCAAGCCGCCATGGACGGGTATGAGGTTGTGTTATTGGAAGATGTGGCTTCAACTGCCGATATTTTCATCACCACCACCGG
The DNA here is from genome assembly GCA_021648225.1 of Paracoccaceae bacterium. Taxonomy (GTDB): domain Bacteria; phylum Pseudomonadota; class Alphaproteobacteria; order Rhodobacterales; family Rhodobacteraceae; genus UBA3077. The sequence continues at coordinate 8,861 of JAKITE010000080.1, read as the reverse complement.
CAACAAAGATATTATCCGTATTGAACATATGCGCGAAATGAAAGACATGGCCATCGTTGGCAATATCGGCCATTTTGACAATGAAATTCAGGTTGCGGCCCTGAAAAACCACAAATGGACCAACATCAAAGATCAGGTTGATATGATCGAAATGCCAAGCGGCAATCGTATGATCCTGCTGTCCCAAGGCCGTTTGTTGAACCTTGGCAACGCCACCGGCCATCCTTCATTCGTGATGTCGGCCAGCTTTACAAATCAGGTTCTGGCCCAGATTGAATTATGGCAGAATAACGGGAAATATGAAAATCAGGTTTATATCTTGCCCAAGCATCTGGACGAAAAAGTCGCGATGCTGCATCTGGCCAAAATCGGGGTAAAACTGACAACCCTGACCAAAGAGCAGGCAGATTATATCGGCGTTAAAACCGACGGCCCGTTCAAACCCGAACATTACCGGTATTGATGCTACTAGCAAGATTGCCCCGGATAATCGGGGCAATCACCTGAAATGCAAACGTCATTATGAGCAGGATAATCCAGCCCATTCTCACCCGGGGCGGTGCATAAGGTCTATTGTCACCGAGTCTGGGACGATAAGAGCCATTAATTCAGAAAAAGACGCCTTACCTTCCATCAGGCCAAGGGATGCAATGGCCTGTTCTTCGGCTTCCCAGAAATAAAGATCAACCCACAACCCGTCTTTGCCTTGATACAAGGTTTGACTGATAAAGCCCGGCAGTTTCTGAAGGTCAGCCAACAGCCCGTCAACTGCTGCAATCATTTTAGCGGCAGATACGTCTGGTCTTGCGCGCCATTTTACCAGTTCAGCGCAATGTTTATTTGTCATGTCTTTTACTCCCAAAATTATTGTATAATGCGCAAGGCAGTCGCACCTTTTGCATTCAACAGAGTTTTATAAGTTTTAATTGTTCTTGAAAATACAGAATATCTAATTCATTGTTCAAAACTATGAATAGTAGATTCTTCACCCTAGCCGAAGCGTTTGTCGCAGTCGCGCGCCATAACTCGATCACCGAAGCAGCAGCCGAACTCAGAACGTCAAAATCCAGTATCAGCCAGAAAGTTTCCGAACTAGAGGCACTGGTCGATGCCAGTCTACTGAAAAGGACAACGCGTAAAATGACGTTGACGCCGGCAGGTCAAAAAATGTTCGAAACTTGCGTGAACGCCGTAGATACAACCGCAAAGGCTGCTATCGAAGCTGGTGCCGTAACCGAACCGGCCGGTCCTGTGGCAGGTAGCGTGACCCTTTCAGGTGCCAACTCGTATCTGACGCGTATCATCCTGCCCACTCTTCCCCAATTTCTGGAGGATTTCCCCCGTGTTAGGCCAATTCTGGTCGGCAGTGACCGCAGGGTAAACTTTGCCGAGGAAAATGTTGATTTAGGCATTCGTATCGGGCCTGTAAATTCAGGCAGAAACCAAGCTACGGCCCTGAGGCCGCTAAGGCGTATCCTATGTGCAAGCCCGGAATTGCTCCACTCGCTTGGCGGGCTGCCCTCCCCCGATGATCTGGCAGACGCGCCTTGCATATTGAGAGAGCAGGAAAGTGCAGAGTGGACCATGAAACGCGGCACGGTAACACACAGCCATCAGGTTTCAGACGCAAAGCTTGTCGTAAACACGATAGAGCTAAGCCACTGCGCGGCCCGCATTGGTCTTGGCATTGCGCTGCTTACCGAGGTTGTTGTGCGCGACGATATTGCGCGCGGACATCTTATAAATGTTCTGCCGGAATGGGTTTTTTCTGATATCCCGGTAACCTTGCTGTTACGAAGATCAAGAATGGGTAAAACCGCCGTCAGAACGCTGCATCGACATCTTGTCAACAAGATCGGCGTCATTATGCCTTAAGTAATATCGGCCAGTTTCACCAATCGAATGCTCGCACAGATTAAAATGCGGGCTGGGGGCTGGCGCGTTCAAGCCGGAACATTGCCAGTATTGATACCTTAGGGGCAGGGCCCCGGCAAAACTTATCCAAAGGCGTTCCGTTCGCGGAGCGCCTTTTTTATTCCCGCCAAAGGGGTTGCGCCCCGCGTTTGAGCGATTATAACCGCCCCAATTTGCAGCTCTCAGACGAATCCCTCCCCGCGCCTGACATTCAGATGCGGCCAAACGCGCGGAACCGGCATGCCAAAAAGAACAGACATCCAATCCATCATGATCATCGGCGCTGGCCCAATTATTATTGGCCAAGCCTGCGAATTTGACTATTCCGGCACCCAGGCCTGCAAAGCCCTGAAAGAAGAAGGGTATCGGGTTATTCTGGTCAATTCCAACCCCGCCACAATCATGACTGACCCGGATATGGCTGACGCGACCTATATCGAGCCAATCACGCCTGAAACGGTTGCGAAAATCATTGCCAAAGAGCGCCCCGATGCGTTGCTGCCCACCATGGGCGGCCAAACCGGCCTGAATACGGCATTGGCGCTGGATGATATGGGCGTGCTGAAAAAATATGGTGTTGAGCTGATCGGCGCGGATCGCAAAGCCATTGAAATGGCCGAAGATCGCAAATTATTCCGCGAAGCCATGGACCGTTTGGGCATTGAAAACCCGCGCGCCACCATTGCCGAAAATATGCAGGAATGCATGGATGCACTGGAAGATATCGGGTTGCCCGCCGTTATTCGCCCCGCCTTTACCATGGGCGGCACCGGTGGCGGCATTGCCTATAACAAAGCCGATTTTGAACATATTTGCGCCAGTGGCCTTGATGCCAGCCCTGTGAACCAAATTCTGATCGACGAAAGCCTTGTCGGTTGGAAAGAATTCGAAATGGAGGTGGTGCGCGACAAAGCCGACAACGCTATCATCATTTGCGCCATTGAAAATGTTGACCCGATGGGCGTGCATACCGGCGACAGCATCACCGTGGCCCCGTCATTGACCCTGACAGATAAAGAATACCAGATGATGCGCTCGGCCAGTATTGCGGTGCTGCGCGAAATCGGTGTGGAGACCGGTGGATCGAACGTGCAATGGGCGGTGAACCCTGTGGATGGTCGCCAAGTCGTGATCGAAATGAACCCGCGCGTGTCGCGTTCATCAGCACTGGCCTCCAAGGCGACAGGATTTCCGATTGCCAAAATCGCTGCCAAGCTGGCGGTGGGCTATACGCTGGACGAGCTGGATAACGATATTACCAAGGTTACCCCTGCCAGTTTTGAACCGACAATTGATTATGTGGTTACCAAAATCCCGCGTTTTACCTTTGAGAAATTCCCGGGTGCCGAGGCGACATTAACCACCGCGATGAAATCGGTTGGCGAGGCCATGGCCATTGGCCGCACCTTTCATGAGAGCGTGCAAAAAGCCCTGTGCAGTCTGGAAACCGGCCTGACCGGATTTGACGAAATCGACATTCCAGACATGCCAAATGCCGATGATATGATGTTTACCGATGGCGCGGAAACCGGCCTGACGCGGTTCAAAATCGGCGCCACCCCGGAGGCCCAAGAAGCCATCGACAAAGCCCTGACCAAGGCGCTTTCGATCCAGTCGCCCGACCGGATGTTGATTATCGCCCATGCCATGCGTTACGGGTTTTCGGATGCTGAATTATTTGAAATCACCCAGTTTGACCCATGGTTTATCGCCCGTATCCGCGAGATTATCGCGGTGGAAACCGACCTGACTATCAAGGGCCTGCCCCATAATGCCCATGAGATGCGAAACCTGAAAATGATGGGCTTTTCCGATGCGCGGCTGGCCACGCTTACCGGCCGCACCGAAACCCAAGTGCGCCATGATCGCACCGCATTGAATGTGGTCGCCTGTTTTAAGCGTATTGATACCTGTGCGGCGGAATTCGAGGCCCAGACACCTTATATGTATTCCACCTATGAAAGCCCGGTGATGGGCGATGTGGAATGTGAATCCCGCCCGACGGACCGCAAAAAGGTGGTGATCCTTGGCGGCGGACCAAACCGGATCGGCCAAGGCATCGAGTTTGATTACTGCTGTTGCCACGCCTGTTATGCGCTGACTGAGGCGGGTTATGAAACCATCATGATCAATTGTAATCCCGAAACGGTTTCAACCGATTATGACACGTCTGATCGGTTGTATTTTGAGCCGCTAACGCTGGAATCGGTGTTGGAGATTTTACGGGTTGAACAGGAAAACGGCGAACTCCACGGGGTGATCGTGCAATTCGGCGGCCAAACCCCGCTGAAACTGGCCAATGCTCTGGAGGCCGAGGGCATCCCCATTCTGGGCACCACCCCCGATGCCATTGATCATGCCGAAGACCGTGAACGGTTCCAGAAACTGCTTAATGATCTGGACCTGAAACAACCTCATAATGGCATTGCTTCCAGCCCTGAACAAGCCTTTGAAATTGCACAGGATGTTGGTTATCCGCTGGTGATCCGGCCATCCTATGTGCTTGGCGGGCGCGGCATGGAAATCGTGCGTGATGACAGCCACCTGAAACGTTATATTAACGAGGCGGTGAAGGTCTCGGGCGATAACCCCGTGCTGCTCGACAGCTATCTGACCGGCGCGGTCGAGGTTGATGTCGATGCACTTTGTGACGGCACAGACGTGCATGTGGCGGGCGTGATGGAACATATCGAAGAAGCCGGCGTGCATTCGGGCGATAGCGCCTGTTCATTACCGCCTTATTCGCTGGATACTGCCACAATCGAGGAAATGAAACGCCAGACCAAAGCCATGGCATTGGGTTTGGGGGTTGTCGGGGTAATGAATGTGCAATTTGCCATCAAAGATGGTGTGATTTACGTGCTAGAGGTTAATCCCCGCGCCAGCCGCACCGTGCCGTTTGTCGCCAAAGCGGTAAATTCACCGATCGCGTCGATTGCGGCGCGGATCATGGCGGGTGAAAAGCTGGCGGATTTTGTGCTAAAAGACCCCAATACGCCGCATGTGGCGGTAAAAGAAGTGGTCTTGCCATTTGCACGTTTTCCCGGCGTTGATACCTTGCTTGGTCCTGAAATGAAATCAACCGGCGAGGTCATGGGCCTTGATACCAATTTTTCAAAAGCATTCCTGAAGGCGCAAATGGGCGCAGGTGTTGTGTTGCCAAAAGGCGGGACAGCGTTCTTTTCCGTTAAGGAATCCGACAAAGGCCCGCTGATGCTGGAAGCCGCGCAGATCTTGCGTGATTTGGGTTTTGCGCTTGTGGCAACGCGCGGCACGGCTGCGTATTTGGCTGATAATGACATAGACGCCACCATGGTAAACAAGGTTTACGAGGGCCGCCCCGATGTGAGTGACAAGATGAAAGACGGCGATATTCATCTGGTTTTCAACACCACCGAGGGCGCGCAATCTATTGAAGACAGCCGCGAAATTCGCCGCATCGCGCTTTATGACCGTATTCCGTATTACACCACCGCCGCAGGCGCGCGGGCCGCTGCGCGGGCGATCAAAGTGAATATCGAAGACGAATTGGACGTGTTTGCGTTGCAGGGGTATTAAGGCCAACAAATGCAAAAACTTGACATTCGCCCAGCCACTGCACAGGAATTTTCAACTGCGATAGGCTGGGCGGCGGCTGAAGGCTGGAACCCCGGGCTTGATGATCTGGCGGTTTTTCACAACACCGATCCAGACGGGTTTTTGATGGGCTGGCGCGATGGCAAGCCGGTTTCGTCAATCTCGGTGGTCAAATATAATGATGATTTCGGGTTTTTAGGGTTTTACATCGTGCATCCCGATTATCGCGGCAGGGGCGATGGCATTGCCACGTGGAATGCCGGAATGGATTACCTGAAAGGCTGCACCGTTGGGTTGGACGGGGTGGTGGACCAGCAGGCGAATTATGCGCGGTCGGGCTTTGTGCTTTCGGGCCAGAATATCCGGTTTTCCGGTGTGCCGAACTTTCCCAAACCGCTGGCCAGCGACCTTACCTTGCGCGATTATCGGCACACGGATTTTGAGGGATTATCGCAGTTTGACATCCAGCATTTCCAGTTTGACCGCCCTGATTTCCTAAAGGGCTGGCTTGGCAATGATAACGCACACCGAACCATTCTTGCGCTTAAAGATGGCAAGATTTGCGGATATGGCACGGTCCGCCCCTGTCAAACCGGCTACAAAATCGCGCCGCTTTTCGCGCTTGATCCATCGGTGGCTTTTGAAATTCTTTTTGCTTTAAATGCAACACTTCCGGCCGGAGTTGAAATATCCATCGACATGCCCGAAGCTAATTCGGCGGCCATTAGCATCGCCCGAAAAATCGGGTTACTGCCGGTTTTTGAAACCGCCAGAATGTATGCGGGCACAGCACCGAAATTACCCCTGAACCAAATATTCGGCATCACCTCGTTTGAGTTGGGGTAACGCCGATAAAAAATTTGCCCCAGCGCTAGCCAGGGCAAAAATTGTTAGTTGGTATTGGCATCAATCAATACTTTGGCGCGCTCCATCAAATCAGCCCCGTCAATGCCCTGATCAGCCATTTCAGCAATCCAGCGTTCAATCACCGGCTGCGCGGCGGCTTGCCATGCGGCCAGATCATCGCCCCGAATGGTGATGATGGTATTGCCCTCAGCCTCGGCCAATGCGCGACCTGCGGCGTCTGCTTCTTGCATGATCCGCCCCGCATTGGCGGAAAAATCAGTGCCGGAATTTGCATCAAGCACTGCCTGCAAATCGGCGGGCATGGCATCATAAACCGATTTGTTCATCACCAACACAAACGCCGCCGTATATAATGCGCGCTCGCCTAGAAATTCGGTATGGGCATCGGTTAGTTCGGCAATTTTCAACGCAGCAGTGACCTCCCAAGGGATAACCGTGCCATCAATCACACCTTTGGCAAGGTTTTCCGGCAGGGCTGGCACCGGCATACCAATCGCGGTTGCGCCCAGTTCTCCCAGCAAATCGTTAATCACACGGGTAGGGCCACGCAATTTCAACCCGTCCATATCATCAATCGTGGCAATTCCATCGCCCTTTACATGGATCACACCGGGGCCATGCACCCACGCGCCCAGAATATGCACATCGGCAAAATCTGTATCCGCCATATCGGATTCATACATTTCCCAATAGGCCCGCGAGGTGGCCTCGGCATTGGTCATCATGAAGGGCAATTCAAACACTTCAACCCGAGGAAACCGCCCCGGCGTATAGCCCGGCAAGGTCCATGCAATATCAACCACGCCATCAATTACCTGATCCATCAGTTGCGGGGGGGATCCGCCCAGCGCCATGGCCGAATAGACCTCTACCTTGATGCGACCATCGGATTGTTCATTAATCGCCTCGGCCCAGGGGATAAGGATTTGCGCCGGAACCGTGGCTTGCGGTGGCAAAAACTGGTGCATGCGCAGGGTGATTTCCTGCGCCGAGGCCGCCATGCCCGAGGCCATCAAACCTGCCAGTAATCCGGCTTTTAGAAAGTTGCGTTTTTTCATTTTATATCTCCTGAATTTCCCCAAAAAGGTATTTTTCCAATACCGTTATTCATTCACCGGATGATCATCATTTATTTTTACGGTTTTGGCAATTGCCTGGTTTGCCACGCCAGTTATTTGTTGTAGGAGGATCGTGTTTCCGATAGGAAACTTTTGCGTAGACCAGTGTATACCGTTGATCGAATCAGCAACCTTGTTGCAGAGTTATTTTTGAATGGAGAAGATAGCCCATGACCGAAGCTTCCACCAACCCCCGCAAGACCCCGCTTTATGATTTGCATGTCGAGCTTGGCGGCAAAATGGTTGATTTTGCCGGCTGGATGATGCCGGTTAATTATACCGCCGGTGTGGCCGCAGAACATAAACAATGCCGTTCGAACGCTGCGTTGTTTGATGTGTCGCATATGGGGCAGGTCGAATTGCACGGCAATGATATTGCTGCCAAGCTGGAAACCCTTTGCCCGTCGTCTTTTGGCAAATTGCCGGTAGGCAAGGCGCGCTATACGTTTTTTACCAATCCGCAGGGCGGCATTATGGATGACCTGATTGTTGCCAATGCGGGCGATTATTTTGTTGCGGTGGTGAATGCGTCGATGCGCGAACAAGACGTGGCACATTTGCAAAGCCTAGATCTGGATATCCACGAGATTGACCGGTCCCTGATTGCCATCCAAGGGCCAGCGGCTGAAACCATTGTTGCCAGTATTGCCCCTGCCGCTGCTGATCTGAAATTTATGGAAACCGGATTGTTTGATCTGCTGGGGTCTGAATGCCGCATCGCGCGGCTGGGTTATACCGGTGAAGACGGCTATGAAATTTCCCTGCCGAATGATCGCGCCGTGGAAATCACCCGTAAGTTTCTTGAACATCCTGATCTGGCGCCCGCAGGCCTTGGCGCGCGTGACAGCCTGCGGCTGGAAGCAGGGCTTTGCCTTTATGGCAATGATATTGATAATGATACTTCGCCGGTGGAGGCAAATCTGGTCTGGGCCATGCAAAAGGCGCGTCGCGAAAATGGCGGCTTTCCGGGAGAAGAACGCATTTTGAATGAATTGGCAAACGGCCCGTCGCGGCGCTTGGTTGGCATCAAACCCGAGGGCCGCGCACCGGCAAGGCGGGGTGTTGAAGTCGCGGATACAGACGGAAATATCATCGGTGCCATCACCTCCGGCGGCTTTGGCCCCACTTACGGTGGGCCGGTTTCAATGGGCTATGTTGCATCTGAACACAGCGCTGAAGGCACCGCCGTCAACCTGCTTATTCGCGGCAAATCCATGCCCGCAACCATCATCAAACTGCCCTTCGTGGCACAGAATTACAAACGCTAGAAAAGGATTTCACCATGGCGACCTATTTTTCCGAAGAACATGAATGGCTGGATGTCGAGGGCGATACCGCTACGCTGGGCATCACCAAACACGCTGCCGAGGCATTGGGCGAAATTGT
>JAKITE010000004.1 GCA_021648225.1 Paracoccaceae bacterium | reverse complement strand
GCCACATCCGAATAAGCAGCCGAGGCCTCATCCGCATTGGAAATACCGCGCAGTAAATGCACCCCGATACGAAACCGCTGCTCATGCACCCAGATACGCGCCGCATCCAGCACGGTTTCGTAATCAGTCGCAGCATCAACCAGCAAGGCCAGCTCCGCTTGCAATTCCAGCTGCCCTGCCAAGGGTTGAAAAAACGCCTGCCCCAGCACAAAATCGAGCACCCGCGCATTCTGCCCCAGATACCGGGCCAGTTCCGGCGCGGTTGTGCAAATATCAACCAGTAAATCCAGCAATTCGGGGTTGGCATCGAACAGCGAAAACACCTGCACACCGGCCGGTAACCGCGCCAGAAATCCGTCAAAATGAATCAGCGCCTCATTGGGGTTGGAGGCTGCTGAAAGCTTAGCCAGCAATACCGGTTGCAGGCGCGAAAATATGCGCTGGGCACGGTCTGATCGCAAGGCCGGGTAATCTTGCCATTTATCCATCATCGCCTGAACCGCACCCACATCGCGAAACCCGTATGCATCCAGCGGTTTTTCGGGAATATCGCTGTCGGAGGCAAAAAACCGTTCGGTGATTTGATGCACCATTTCCAGCCGCGCAATGATTTCAGCTTCGAAATCCTTGCGATTATCAAACCCGCAAAATGCCGCCAGACGATCCCGTTTGGCGCGGTCATCCGGCATAATATGGGTCTGGGCATCGTCAATCATCTGGATGCGATGCTCGATCAGCCGGTGCTGCTGATAGGCTTCGACAAGGTTTTTGCAATCCCCTGCTTCAATCCAGCCCTTGCGGTGCAAATCATTCAGCGCCTGCACAGTTTCACGAGATCGCAATTCAGCATCGCGCCCGCCAACAATCACCTGTCGGGTCTGGGCAAAAAATTCGATCTCCCGAATGCCACCACAGCCGAGTTTCATATTATGTCCGGCAATCACTATTGGCCCATGCAGGCCTTTATGTTCGCGGATACGCAGGCGCATGTCATGCGCGTCTTCAATCGCGGCAAAATCCAGATGTCGGCGCCAGATAAACGGCTGTAGCCTTTGCAGGAATTTCCAGCCTGCATCAATTGCACCGGCACAAGGGCGGGCTTTGATAAAGGCGGCGCGTTCCCATGTGCGCCCGACGCTTTCGTAATACCGCTCGGCGGCCTCCATTGATATGCAAACCGGCGTTACTGACGGGTCGGGACGAAGCCGTAAATCGGTGCGAAACACATAACCTTGAGCGGTGTTTTGCGACAGCAATTTCACCATGCGTTTGGTGATACGAATAAATCCGGCCCGTAATTCTCCGCAATCCTCAACCGGAAAGCGGCTTTCGTCAAACAGCATGATCAGGTCGATATCCGAGGAATAATTCAGCTCATCCGCGCCCATTTTCCCCATTGCCAGCGCAACCATGCCAGCTGCCTGCGGAATATCCGCCGGAGTGCAACCCGGTAATTTCCCCCGTGAAATTTCAGCACCAACCAGAAATTCCAGCGCTTTTTGCACAACCGTATCCGCCAAATCGGTTAAAGCTTTGGTGACCTGTTTCAAATCCCAGATACCGCCGAGATCGGCCAGCGCAATCAGCAATGCCGCGCGGCGTTTTGCAATCCGTAGATTATCCGACAGGGTTTGAAAACTATCGCCTTCAATTTGCAGAATATTGAAAAACACATCCGCCAAAGGCTGGTCATGAATATCACGCAACCAATCCGCCTCGCGCGTGATGGAGCCTTCCAGATAAGGGCTGCACCCGGCTGTGCCTTTGATCAGGTCCAGCAGGTTTTGCGGCAGGCCATCAAAAGGCGCAAGGGCTTGCTGCCCCCGCGCCGCATCATAGGCAATCGGCGCAGATACAACATCGACAAGCCGCGTCATTAACGCCCTTCGTATTTTGGCGGGCGTTTTTGCATGAATGCCATCACGCCCTCGGTGAAATCACGGGTTTTGCCGGCGCGGCCCTGCAATTTGGCCTCCAGCGCCAGTTGCTCATCCAGTGAGTTGTCAAAACTGGCCCGCATTGCCTGTTTGATATATTTATAGGCTTTGGTCGGGCCATTGGCCAATTGATTGGCACGCGCATCAATGGTTGCGGCAAAATTATCATCGGGAATTGAATCGTAAATCATCCCCCATTCGCTGGCCTGATCAGCGCTGATTTTATCGGCAAACAATGCCGCGCCCATGGCTTTGGCAAACCCCATCTGGCGCGGCAACCAATAGGTGCCCCCCGCATCAGGCAACAGGCCAATACGGGCAAATGCCTGAATGAAAAACGCCGATTGAGTAGCAATCACTACATCCGCTGCCAGCGCCAGATTGGCCCCCGCACCCGCCGCAGGGCCGTTTACCGCAGAAATCGTAGGAATAGGACATTCGTAAATCGCCTTAAGCAGCGGTTCGTATTCTTCTTTCAGGGTGCGTTCCATATCAATATCGGCCGCTGTAACCCGATCACCCAGGTCTTGCCCCGAACAAAACCCGCGCCCCGCGCCGGTAAACACAATCACCCGACCATCCATCGGCGCATGTTTAACTGCATGTAACAGATCAACCCGCATCTGGGCGTTTAATCCGTTCATCACCTGCGGGCGATTAAGGGTAATGGTCACCACATTGTCGGCAACCGAATAAAGTATGGTTTCGTAATCCATGGATGGCTCCTGAAGTTTGGGGAATGCTAGTGCAGGATTACGAAATGTAAAAGCCTCAACGTCGGGTCATTGCCCCAAAAGTTCATTTATACGCTTTTCCTCATCAACCGACAGCGCCTCTACCTGGGTTTCTCTGGTTTTGCCGCGCACAAAGGCAATGGCATAAAGCCCGCCAAACAGCAAAAGCAACGGGCCAGACAGCCATAACAATATGTTGGAGCCGGTAAACCGGGGCTTTAGCAGAACATATTCGTTATAACGATCAACGATATATTGAATGGTTTGTTCATCTGTATCGCCCTCGACCAAACGTTCACGCACCAATAGCCGCAGATCGCGCGCAAGGCCCGAATTGGATTCGTCGATATTTTCATTGCGGCAAACCAGACAGCGCAGCTCTGTTGAAATCTCCCGCGCCCGTTCTTCTAAAACCGGATCGTCCAGAATTTCATCCGGCTGAACCGCAAATAACGGGGTTGATAGAATTAACAGTAATACCAATAGCTTTTTCATGACTACTCCGCCGGAACCGCGGCAACCCGCGTTGTTTTTCTGGATGGTGCCGCAACCCGGTATCGCCGGTCCGTCAGGCTGATTAAACCGCCAAACGAGGTAACAATAATCCCGATCCATATCCAGGCCACAAACGGCTTGATATAGGTTCGAACCGTCCATTGGCCATCGGGCTGAATATCGCCCATCACAACATAAACATCCCTAGACAGGGTGCTGTTGATTGCGGCCTCGGTGGTCGGGGTGCCTTCTACGGTAAAGTTGCGCTTTTCAGGATAAAGCAGGAAATCCTGCTTGCCTTTGGTAACCGAGACCTCTCCGCGAACCGCAATATAATTGGGGCCGTCAAACTCTCCGACAGAATTCAAGGTGAATTCATAACCGCCAACCGAATAGGGCGTGCCGATTTCAACCGTGCGAATATCCTCGATTTCCCATGCGGTAATCGCCGAAATTCCAAAAATCAACAGCCCGAATCCCGCATGCGCTACCGCCTTACCCCAGTCAGAACGCGGCAGATTTCGAAGTCGCCGCAAGGTTTCACGCGCACTGACCTTGAATATTTTTGCGCGCGAACCAAGATCGGCCATCGCCCCCAAAACCACCCAGGCGGCAAGGGTTATGCCAATGGGTGCCAGCATCCGGCCACCGGTATTCTGGCTCCACACAAAGGCACCCAAGGCAACCGATAAGGCCATCATCCCCCAAAGCGGCTGCATGGTTTTTCGAATTTTGGCGCGTTTCCACGACAAAACACTGCCAATCGGCAGTATCATGGCGATCACCACCATAAAGGGAGTAAAGGTCATATTAAAGAAAGGCGCCCCAACCGAGATTTTCCGGTCCAGCAGCATTTCTGCGACCAAGGGCCAGATGGTGCCGATAAACACCACCGCCGCCGCAACCGACAGCAACAGATTATTCAACACCAGCCCGCTTTCGCGACTAAGGGTTGAAAACACCGCATTGGATTTAAGCTGATTGGCCCGCAAAGCATACAGTGTCAGGCCGCCGCCAATGGCAATTGCCAAAATCACCAGAATAAACATGCCGCGCTTTGGATCATTGGCAAAAGCATGCACCGATGTAAGCACACCGGAACGCACGATAAAGGTGCCAATCAGGCTAAAGGAAAAGGCAAGGATGGCCAAAAGAACCGTCCATGCTTTTAGCGTGTCGCGTTTTTCAACCACAATCGCCGAATGCAACAAGGCAGTCGCCACCAGCCACGGCATAAAGGATGAATTTTCAACCGGGTCCCAGAACCACCAGCCGCCCCAGCCAAGTTCATAATAAGCCCACCATGATCCAAGCGCGATGCCAAGGGTCAGAAACATCCAGGCCATCAATGTCCAGGGCCGCACCCAGCGCGCCCAGGCGGCATCCACGCGCCCCTCGATCAGGGCAGCAATGGCAAAGCTGAACGCCATGCTTAGCCCCACATAACCAAGATAAAGAAACGGCGGATGAAAGGCCAAACCGGCATCCTGCAACATCGGGTTCAAGCCATTGCCGTTAAATGGCGGGTTCTCCAGCCGGATAAACGGGTTGGAGGTAAACAGCAAAAACATCAGAAAGGCGACGCCGATCATGGCCTGCACCGAAAGCACCCGCGCCTTTAGCGCCGGTGGCAGGTTTCGACCAAACACGGCAACCATGGCCCCAAACAGCACCAAAATCAGGTTCCAAAGCAGTAATGACCCTTCGTGATTGCCCCAAACTCCGGTGATTTTATAAAGCATCGGTTTGTCAGAATGGGAATTCGCCGCCACCAGTTGCAATGAAAAATCCGACACCACAAAAGCATAAGTCAGGGCTGAAAATGAAATCAGCACCAGAACAAACTGGATAATCGCGGTCGGCACCGCCAGATACATCCAGTTTGACCAGCCTTTATGGGCGCCAATCATTGGCACAATGGCCTGAACAACGGCAAATAAAAGCGCAAGTATTACTGCGGCATGGCCAATTTCTGCAATCATTTTCGAATCCCTCTGGTTTTGCCCGGATCATAACGAAACCGGCCAAAGGATCAAATTGCATTCCCGTGATCAGCCAAAGCGCCGCAGTCAGCTTTTTGTGCCCCGCCATTCATCCAGCGCCGGATTAGCGCCGCTTGGTGGCTGGATTTCAGCTTTCAGAACCGGCACAACCGGAATATCCGGCCGATACCCGCGAAAATAACTAAGCTCTCGCGCGCCAAAATAAAACGAAACTACTGCGCCCAATAACCACCATAGTGGCTCTGGAACATAGGCAAGCCCCTGCATACGTTCAGAAAATCCCGCCGGGTCTTTCATCGCATAAGCAAAAAGCGCAATCGTAGACAGCGCCAGCATCGGGCGGGGCAAACGGTTTAACCCGTCAATAAACCGGTCAAACCAGCCTTTGCGTTTACGCTCAAATTCCGCACCGGCCTGGCCAAGTGCCGCCACATAACGCTGATGCGCTGCCTGCTCGGCTTTGGTTGCATTTATGGTGAAAACTTCGGCCACCTCGGCAACCGCGCCGCCAACCTGCCGCGCGGTGCGGCCCAGATTAAAAATGCTCATGCCCACGACCTGACGCGGGCATTATGTTGCGCGCGTGTCAGGTGAAACCGCGCATCCATAAATTCCTCGGCCCGCACAATCCAGCCGCCTTTGCCACCATCACGCCGCCGCGCGAATTTTCGCAAACCCGGGCGCCCATCCGCCAGATCATAATAATAATTGCGCCGTGCAATGCCATAAGCATTGACCAGATGATCGGGTGCAGCGGTAAAAGCCGCCATCGCCGCCCGCGCCGTATTGGGGCCGATCACGCCATCCACCGCAGTCGGATTGCCAAAGCCCTGCAACAGGCGTTGCAGAATTTTCACCGCATTGCTGCCGGAATTGACATACATATCAAATACAGATGCCTGCAGTTTTTCAGGCAATTGCCAAATATTGGGCCGCTGGTAATAATGCTCCCTGAATATTTCCCCGGCGCGGCGAATATCCAGCAACCGCACATCGGCTTTGTCAACATCGCCGTCCCCGTCCAGATCAATGCCCAACCTTTGCAGGGTGCCGATGGTCACCCCGTGGTTGGTTGCCCCGCCCGGGTCTTGCGGGTCATCCACATAGCCGCCCTCGCGCCGTAAAATATCCTTAATTATTTCGTCAATGTCTAACATAACCACCCCAGCCAGTTTTTGGAAAATCAAACCAAAAATGTCAGAGAGTTGTTAATATTTGCCGACCCCACCGCGCGCAGCGAGGCAGCCGCGCGGGTGAATAAACCGTAATATTGCTTTTAGGTCAGCTTTCCGGTTCGACGTAAACGCCTTGCGCCTTCAGGGTATCGACCACCTCTGAGGGCATATAGGTTTCGTCATGCTTGGCCAAAACATCCGAGGCAATAAAAACCCCGTCCACCAGTTTGCCGGTGACAATTGTGCCCTGACCTTCGCTAAACAAATCCGGCATGATACCGTTAAAGGCAACGCTGATGTCATTGGCGGTATCGGTAATAATGAAAATATGGGTTTCGCCTTTTTTCCAGCTTCCCTCTACTACCAGACCGCCCATTTTGAACATCTCGTCCTCGTTTGGCAGGTCTGCCATTACTTCGGATGGCGAGCGGTAAAGCTGAATTTTGCTGGAAAGACCAATACCGGCAAGGATTGTGGCAACCGAAAGCATGGTTAACCCCAGCACCACCATTCTAATGCGATGTTTTTTTCTTAGCCCGGCCATAATGCGCTCCTTTGTTTACTTAGTTAGTGCAAAATATTCACGGAAACAATGGGGCAAGTTGAAGCCCTGTTGTTTCCTCCAGCCCCAGCATCAGATTGGCATTCTGAATCGCCTGCCCGGATGACCCTTTAGTAAGGTTATCAAGCGCCGAAAAGATAATTGCACGGCCAGATTGCCGGTCGGGCACCACCCCGATATGACAATAATTTGATCCCCGCACATGCCGCGTTGCCGGTGCCTCGCCAAAAGGCAGCACATAGACAAAAGGTTCGTCGCTATACTGCGCCACCAGCGTTTCATAAATTGTCTTGGCATCGCCCTGCACATAAATTGTCGCCAGAATTCCGCGATTTTGCGGCAGTAAATGCGGTGTGAAACTGACCGTAACCGCCTGCCCTGCGGCTTTTGAAAATTCCTGATCAAATTCACCCAGATGCCGGTGGCTGGCAATGGCATAAGCGTGAAAACCCTCGGACACTTCGGAATGCAGCATGGCTTCTTTTGCACCCCGACCGGCGCCGGAAACGCCGGTTGCCAGATCAATGATGATCTGGTCGGGATCAATGATTTTTGCTTTTAACAAAGGCAATATCGGCAATAATCCGGTAATGGCATTGCAGCCGGTGCCTGCAACCAGCCGTGCCGGTTTGATTGCATCACGGTAAAATTCGGTCAGGCCATAGACTGCGGTTTTTTGCAATTCCAGCGCCGCATGATCACCGCCATACCATTTTTTATACTCAGCCGGATCACGCAGCCGGAAATCAGCCGAAAGATCGACAATTTTCAGATGGTCGGGCAAAGCCTTGATAACCCGCTGCGAGGTCGCATGGGGTAAGCCGCAAAACACAAGGTCGATACCGGAAAAATCAATTTCCTCGATCTTTTGCAAAATCGGCAGGTCCAGATGGCGCAGATGCGGGAAAACCTTGCCATATTCCAGCCCCGCCTTACGATCCGCGCCAAGCGCTTTGATTTCCATTTCCGGATGGGTTGCGATCAGGCGCACCAGTTCTGCACCCGTATATCCGCTGGCCCCGAGTATTGCGATATTGTTCATATTAACCTGCCATTTCCGCTTTTTCCCAAACAACCTCTTTCCCCAGAAACTGCTGGGCAAGGTTGCGGATTTTATCAACATTTCCGGTGGTTAAATACCTTACCGGCCCTTGCTCTGCAAAATGGCTGTGTCGCGAAATGTAATTCCGGGTGGCAGACGCCACCAGATCCGGCTGGCTGACCAAACGGGTTGATGCAGGCAAAGCCGCCCGAAACAGGTCTTCGACAATCGGATAATGGGTGCAACCCAGAACCGCCGCTTGGGGCAAAGGCAATTGCGCCAGCATGGTTGCCACATGACGCTTAACCAGGTTTTCGGCCTCAACCCTGTCGCCTTTTTCAATGGCATCCACCAAGCCGTCACACGCTTGCCCGAACACCTCGACATCGCGCGCGCGGAATTTCATTTCGCGCGGGAAAGCACCGCTGCTGATGGTGGATTGCGTGGCAAAAACCGCCACATTCTTTAACCCCGTATGGGTGGGGGCCGCGTTATCGCCCCAATCCCGCTGGGTCAGATGTTCGATCATCGGCACAAACACCCCCAATACCCGCTGCTTGCCTTTTGGCAGCCAACTAACCTGCATCCGGTGCAAAGCCGAGGCCGAAGCCGTGTTGCAGGCAATAATCACCAGATCACAGCCCTGATCAAAAAGATGCTGCACGCCTTTGCAGGTCAGATCAAACACATCATAAGCGTCGCGGGTGCCATAAGGCGTGTTTTTATTGTCGCCCAAATAGGTAAACGCCTGTTCCGGCATTTCAGATTGCAGCTTTCGCAAAACGGTTAATCCGCCAAGGCCGCTGTCAAATACACCAATCGGCATCTAAATATCCTCTTTGCTTTTGGCGTTTTTGCGGCTTAACAGCCAACAATGCAAGCGCCCATAAAAAAGGCCGGCAAAAGCCGGCCCTTTTGATAAATTTGTAAAAGGCTTACCGGCCGATTTCTACGATGCTGCCCGACTGAACAGCGCGGTCACCAGCAATGCCCAGATAGGTGGCAATCACGTCTGAAACCCGTTGAATGATCCGCACTCGCATGGTTTCGCCGCGCGCCACGGCAGCGGCTGCTTCTGCGCCACCAAAGGCGGTTACATCCGATTCAATATAGGCCGGACCAGCCAGAACTTCGCGTGTGGTCGCATCAACAACCGTTAAGGTGAAATCAATGTTATGAATGCCGCCAATGTTTGAACGGGCCCGTTCGGTCAAGGAATGGAACTGCACCAGATCAGAAATCAGAATAACCTTGCGGCTACCTTTAACCGAAGTTTGCATGCCGGAAATCGCCTGCGTCATGGTTTCTTCCATGATGGCCTGAACCTGCAAATACACATCGCCCGGCCCGTCTTCGCGCCAGATAATATCAACATCCGGCATTTGGCCGTTGATGTCGGTTGTGGTTAAATCCCGCGAAACATTTGCTTCGACGCTGACAATTTGCCAATTATAGGTCAAATCTTCGCGCAACGGGTCAGGAAAAATGGTATTTGTCCGAACACAACCGGACAAACCAAGCGCAACAATAAGGGTGAAAACCCAAGTCTTTAGCGACATAACAAACTCCAAAACAAGGAAAAATTTGAATAGATTCTAACAGAATATCTCTGCATAACAAGAGGTTATTCAAATCTGGTTACTCTGTTGCATTTTTGTTTCAAATTTGTGGGAATAGATAAAAAAATACATTATTTCAATCAGTTAACTAGGGGTTACGGCATTTTCAAATTCAAATTTTCATAATTCAACCCCGGATGCACCAAAAACATCAGGCTGGTCTCCCCCAATGTTTTTGCATTCCGAAGCAGGGTCGCAGGGCTAAAATTACGGTTTTTGAAGGCTTTTTCCAGATAAATTTCCGAACAAGACCCTTGCATACAGGTTATTAATTGCCCCCTGAAATGCTGGATAATCCGGTCTCTGGTGATGTCCTTCCCTACATTTTCCGGCTGGAAAAAGGCGTAAAATTTATAATATCCATGGGTATCCGGTGGTTCATTGTGCAAAGGACCAGCGGCCAAACCATCGCCGATTTGCGGAATACGCAACCAACCTTTATCAACAAAACCCTGCAAAGCTATGGTCAAATCCAGCGCATTACGATTGCGCGCCTTATGCCATTCGGGCATTTTTTTAAGCTGAATCCGCCCAATCGCCGATTGCATTTCGGTTAAACGAAAATTACTGCCGAAACTTTCATGCACCCAGCGAAACCCGTCTGGGTGCTGGCGTTCAAATACCGCTGCATAGCTTTTGCCATGGTCCTTAAAGGCCCACATGCGCCGCCACAGATCATCATCATTACAAGTCACCATGCCGCCTTCGCCGCCGGTGGACATGATTTTATCCTGACAGAACGACCACGCCGCAACATCGCCTAATCCACCAACCGGCCTGTCTTTGTATTTTGCGCCATGGGCTTGGGCGCAATCCTCGATCAGGCGAATATTTTTACCCTGAACCAACGCCTTGAACCCATCCATATCACAGGGCCAGCCCGCCAGATGCACGCATAAAATTGCTTTGGTTTGCCGGTTGATATGCGGCGCAACGGTTTCGGGGCTAATATTTTGACTGTCCAAATCAACATCGGCAAAAACCGGCACGGCGCCTGCATTCACAATGACCGAAGCAGATGCCATAAAGCTGCGCGGCGTCACGATCACCTCGTCGGATGCAAGCCCGCCATTATGCGCGCCAACCCCTAGCCCGTGCAAAGCCAAATCCAGCGCCAATGTGCCGTTGGCCACAGCAATGGCTGTATTCGTGCCAGAAAATTTTGCAAATTCCTGCTCGAATAATGCGGTTTCCTCGCCGGTCCAGGCGTTGACTTTGCCAGATCGTAAAACCCGCGTGACCGTTTCTATTTCAGCATCTGAATAATTCGGCCAAGGCGCATCAAGGATAGTTGCCATACTCACCCACCCATAATTCTGGCCGGAATGCCAATTACCGTAGCATTCGCTGGCACGTCTTTGGTAACCAGCGCATGGGCACCAATAATCGCGCCTTTACCAATGCGCACAGGTTTATCCGGCCTGCCCGGCAGAATTGTTGCACCGGTGCCGATATATACATTGTCTTCGATATGAACCCGACCATTTACCGATACGCGCGGCGCCAAGGTTACGTAATCACCGATCACGCAATCATGCGCGACATAGCTATAAATATTGCATTGAAAAGATTTGCCAATCACTGCATCCGCGGTAATCGTGGTATATTCTGACAGAATAAAACCTTGCTCAAATGTAACATTCGGCCCGACAATCGCGCTTGGCGCTTTGCTGGAAAAAATTGAAAACCCGTCAGCGATTACGGTTTCGGTTTTTTGTCTTCGCAGCTTTGCATTGGCAAAAGCAATGATAAAGGCCGCATCCGAACCCTGCGCCAGATCACAAGCGTTAGCATAGCTGATGGCCGGATCATGGGGTGCATCATCCACAAAGAATATTTCTTCGTCGGGAAACTGGTGCCTGATATTTTGCACGGTTTCGCGCCCATACCCACCATAACTATAGATAAATTTCATTTTTTCGAGCCCGTAAATTTACGCATGGTCGCCTCTCCGCTTTGGCTGATGCCCTCTTGGATGATAACCTTTTTAAGGGTCTTGCCGATAATTTTAAGATCAAGCCACAGGGTTTGGTTATCCACATACCAGACATCATAGGCAAATTTATCTTCCCATGAAATAGCATTGCGCCCATTTACCTGCGCCCAGCCGGTAATGCCGGGGCGCACATTATGCCTGCGCGCCTGGGTTTTTGAATAAAGCGGCAGATATTCCATCAGCAAGGGGCGCGGGCCAACTAGGCTCATATCGCCTTTAAGCACATTCCAAAGCTCGGGCAATTCATCCAGCGAGCTGCGGCGCAATTTGGCCCCGAACGGCGTCAGGCGTTGATCATCGGGCAAAACCTGCCCCTGATCATCAACAGCATCGCGCATGGTTCTGAATTTTAGCATCAAAAAGCTTTTGCCATCCTTGCCCGGACGTTCAGACCGATACAGCACCGGCGCGCCAAACTGTTTTTTGACCAAAAATGCCAGAACCAGCATTACCGGCGCAAATATAATCAACCCCGTTAAACTGCCGGTAATATCCACCAAGCGCTTCATCTCATTTAGCCTCAACCACCCAGCGCACCCATTTTTTGCCCAGCTTGTCGCGGGCAAATTCTCGTTCTGCCAAGGCCAAGGCGTTGGCTTGCATTGCCTGTATCTGCGCCTTGTCCGCCTGCGCTTCTTGCAATGCATCAGCAAAGGCTTTTGCGTCATTGGCAGGCACAACCCAACCGCATTTGCTTTCAATAATATGTTCGGCAATCCAGCCGGGATAATTATTGATGCTGGGCAGCCCCGCCGCGATATAATCAAAAAACTTGTTAGGCGAAGTGCCGTAATAAAACGCCGGCACATCGGCAAAACACATGATGCCGATATCCGCCGCGCCAAGCAGCCCTGCCAGTTTTTGTTTGGGCACAGGGTCATGAAAAATTACGTTGGTAAGGTTTCGGGTTTTGGCCTCCGCCACAAGTTCCGGCTTTAACTTGCCGCTGCCAACAAACACAAATTTGAAATCGTCTTTGCCACGCTTAAGCATTTCGGCAGCGACATCCAGAATTTTATCCAACCCGTTGGCCATGCCATGGGTGCCTGTATAAACCGCCATAAAATCGGTGGTTGAAACGGTGTCTGGCCGCCAATGTTGCGATTTATCAACTTGAAAAATATCAATATCGCTGGCATTTGGCACCATGGTTACCTTGTTTTCAGGCACCCCGCGCCGGATAATTCCCTTAACCATCCCCGGTGCCAACCCGATACACCGATGCGCTGAGCGATAAGAAACCCATTCCAGCACCGACAGCATCCACAGCACCACCGGGTTGGTAATAACCCCCATGGCACGGGGCAATTCAGGCCATAAATCCCGCACCTCAAACACGAATTCCTTGCGCCGCAACCAGCGCGCAAAAATCGCAGGAATACCGGCGGTTAGCGGGGTCGAGGTGGCAAAAACCAGATCAAATTTTCTAAAAAGCGCAATTTTAATGCCAAATAAGGCAAATTTCAAAAACACCATGCTGCGCTTGATAAACCGGTCATCATTGGAATATTCCAGCCTGAATTCAATCACATTGATCCCGTCAACCATACCGTTGCGCTGACCTTTGACAAAATCGCCACGCAGGCCGGTATCGCCCTGATCATAGCTACCACAAACCATCGTCACCTGATGCCCTGCACCCAATAAACGCTGCGCCATTTCATAAGACCGCGTGCCAACCGCCCCTTTCGGGGTTGAAAAATGCTGGTGAAAATAAAGGATATGCATAAATCAGATGTTCTTTTCTATAATATTCAAGCGGGTCGTGTATTTACAAACAAAGTCAAATCATTAGACAAGATTGTCAAGCCAGCCCCGGTGTTTCATGTTAGCCAAAATACCGTCGCCAGCACGATTTGCGATAAAACCGCCACGCCAAACAACCGCCCCAACAGCAAGGCAATCACCAAACCGGGGGCGTCTTTACTATTGGCATCAATGCCGCGCGATATTCTGGGTTCGATGAAAAATGTCAGCAAAACCGCGCCAAACGCATTTACAATGCCCGAAAGCTGGCTGATCGAGGCACGATATTCGGGCGTTAGCAGTGCAAAATAAAACGACAGGAATATGCCGGTGCCATAGACCGCATAAACCAGCGCTGACTGGATCATAATTTTTTTCGCACCGGGGATTTTAGCCAGCTTGGAAAAACTGGCATATTTGGTTTCAACCGAATTTTCCCCACCAAATTTACGGTTGACAAAAAAGGCGGCGATAAAGTTCTTATTGGTGACATAGGCTAGAATTACCCGCTGAAAATACCGCACAAAACGGGCCTTGAGTGCAAACACAATCGCACTGGCCAGCGCCGCAGCCAATAGCGCAAAAATGGCCATCATTTGAAAGGTTTCAACCGGAACCGCACGATCAACAATCAACCCTAAAACCGGCAAAAGCATAATGCTGAACAAGCGCGTGCCCACATAAACCGCCTGTTGAATAGAATAGCCAAGCACGTTGTTTTTGGTGTTTATCCCAGCAATCCTCGCCAAAATCGCGGTGAATTCAAGCATATGGATCGCGCCAAACAAAATCGGAATTAACATCACCAGATACAGGCTCATAGATCTGCTCCCGACCGATCACAAAGGTTTTGCGCTAGAAAATCGATGATTTGCATACTGGCAGTCCCGTCGCCAAACGGGTTTTCGGCATCCTGCATCCGGGCATAAAAAATCTGGTCCTGCAAAAGTCGGCCAACCAAATTAACGATTTTTTCAACATTGGTCCCCACCAGCTTTACCGCGCCGCTTTCAACCGCTTCGGGGCGTTCGGTGGTGTCTCGCATCACCAAAACCGGTTTACCCAGCGACGGAGCCTCTTCTTGAATACCACCGGAATCTGTCAGAATAATATCGGCTTTTGACATCAGATAAACAAAAGGCAAATAATCCACCGGATCAATCAGATGCACATTATCACAATCCGATAACATGTCCTTAACCGGCTTTTGCACATTCGGGTTCAGATGCACCGGATACAAAATTTGCACCTTGTCAAAGCTTTGCGAAATCTGCCTCAAGGCGGTGCAAATCCGGTCAAAGCCCTGACCAAAGCTTTCGCGACGATGACCGGTTACCAGAATTAGTTTGTGTTCAGGGATAATAAATGAAAACCGTTTGGCCAGATTATTTTGCACGGTTTCGGAATTTTTGATTTGCGCATGGGTGTGCAAAAGCGCGTCAATCACTGTGTTTCCGGTAACCACAATTGATTCCGGTGCGATATTCTCGGCCAACAGGTTTTGTTGTGCCAATTCGGTGGGGGCAAAATGAAAACGGGTAATGGCGCTGGTGATTTTGCGGTTGCCTTCCTCTGGCCAAGGCGAAGACAGATTTCCGGTCCGCAGCCCGGCCTCGATATGGCCAACCGGAATTTGTGCGTAATAAGCGGCAGTTGCAGCGGCCATTGTTGTGGTTGTATCCCCGTGGACCAGCACAATATCGGGCTGTGCACGCTCAAAAACCGATGCCAGCGCAGAAAGTATTCGCGCGCTTAATTCATGCAAGGATTGACCTTTGACCATCAGATCAAGATCAAAATCGGGGCTGATTTCAAACAATTCCAACACCTGATCCAGCATTTCACGATGCTGCGCGGTGACACATATCTGTGGCTCAAATCTAGGGTCTGCCTGTAATTTCTTGACAAGCATTGCCATTTTAATGGCCTCGGGGCGTGTGCCGAAAATAATCAAAACCCGCTTTTTCATGGCTGCCCTCCGGCTTCAACGGCTGAGCCGCTATAGCCTTCGACCCATTTTGCAATCAACTGTCGTGCCTGTTTTACATCGCTTGTATCAATGGCGCTGGATAATCCCGATAAAAATGTCTCCACCTCGTCATGGCTTAAAAACTGTTCCTGCGCGCGCATGATTTTATCGTGGGGGGTTGGCAATGTGTTGTCGCCCACCAGCAATTCCTCATACAATTTTTCGCCGGGGCGAATGCCGGTGAATATAATCTCAATATCACCGTTCGGGTTGGTTTGATCTTTGATGCTCAGCCCCGACAGGTTAATCAGCCGCTCTGCCATATCGACAATTTTAATCTGCTTGCCCATATCCAGCACAAACACATCGCCGCCTTCAGCAAAAGACCCGGCCAGCAATACCAGCCGCGCCGCTTCGGGGATGGTCATGAAATAACGGGTCATGTCTTTGTGGGTTACGGTAACCGGGCCGCCATTGGCGATTTGTTCGCGAAACAGCGGAATGACCGAACCCGAAGACCCCATAACATTGCCAAACCGCACCGTTGAAAAATTGGTGGTATTGCTTTTGGTTTGCAAATCCTGAATCACCAGTTCCGCAAGGCGTTTGGTCGCCCCCATAATATTTGCCGGTCGCACGGCTTTGTCCGATGAAACCAGAATAAACCGTTTCACCCCGACTGCCATGGCCGCCTCTGCCAAGACTTTGGAACCAAACACATTATTTCTAATGCCTTCCAGCTCGTTACTCTCAACCAGCGGCACATGCTTATAAGCAGCGGCATGCAGCACCGTATCAATCCGGTGGTCTTGCAGGGTTTTTCGCACCAGTCTTTGATCACAAACCGACCCCAGAACCGACGTGATTTCAACACTGCTGGCAAGGTCGCGCAACTCCCGATCAATCGAGTAAAGCGCGATTTCGCTCATTTCAAACAGGACAATCTTTGCCGGATTGGCCCCCAGAACCTGTCGGCAAAGCTCTGACCCGATCGAGCCACCAGCCCCCGAAACAAACACCGATTTACCCGAATAGGCATTGCTGATTTCAGGCGCGTTCAGCGCCACCGCATCCCGCTCCATCAAGTCATCCAGCGACACGGCGCGCAGGCTTTCGACCAGCCCTTCGCCCGCCATCAGCTCTATAAAAGATGGCAACGCCTGAATTTCGCACAAATCGCCGTATTTCTTGATAATCTCGCTTTGCCTTTGTTTTGAAACCGACGGCATGGCCAGCAAAATCCGTTTGATTTTCCCCCGCTCCACCAGCCGCGCAAGGTTTTCGGGCTTTTGCACATTCAACCCCGAAATCGTCACGCCCTGAAGGCTGGGGTTATCGTCAACAATTGCCACCGGCCTGATTTCGCGTGATTGACGCAAGGCAAAAACCAGCTGCAATCCCGCCGCGCCAGCGCCGTAAACCGCCACAGGCGTGGTTTTGAAGCGTCGCCCACCCAGCCAAGCCAGAAACCATTGCGCCGCCAGTCGGAAATACGATGCCAGCACAAAGAAAATAAACGCAAAAATAACCGGAACCGTGCGCGGCGCACCCAACCCAAACATCCAGTTGGCCGCCGCGCCCGATATACCCAGACAGGCCGCAAACAGCCCGATTTTAAGCGAATCCGAATTGCCAAAGCTTTGCAGCTTGGTTTTATGAACCGATAAAAACCAACCAAATAGGGGGGCAATAACCAAAAGAAAAATCAACAAAGGCAGTGAGCTTTTGATCCAGTCAACCGCAATCCATTCCCCGACCCGCAAGCCAAGCGCCAAGACCAAAGCCACCGGAATAAGCGCAATGTCCAAGGCAAACAAAACCGCGATTTTCCAGCGGCGCGGCAAATGGGTCAGGAATTTATACAGGGTATTTTCCAATATTCTGGTTTGCTAGGGTTATTTAATAGATAAAACAGTTCCTTAACACCGCCTTCAGCAGTTAACCATTGGTTTTTGAAAAACCCTACAGGCCACCGCCTTTGAAAACCACCAGCAAACCGCGCCAGATTATCCAGATATCCAGGCCAAACGCAGGCAACGGGCCCAGCTTTTGCATCGCGTCGATATATTCATATTCAAATCGAGGGTCGCCCATTTGGCTGGTGCCTTTGCGAATATGGCCTAGCCCCAAAATACCGCCTCGCAACAATTTTCGCGCAATATTGCCTTGGTTAAGGTCGCGTTGATAATGATGCACCGCCAGCGGTCTTGGGCCAACCACGCTCATATCGCCTTTTAGCACGCTGAAAAATTGCGGTAATTCATCCAGATAAAACTTTTTAACAAAGGCTCCGGTAAAGGTGCGGCATGCCGGATTCCATTCATTTTGATAAGCGTGCCAGTCATTTTTTGCTACCAGTTCCGGGTCTATGCAGCTTTGTCGGATGATCCTGATTTTATATTTACGAATGATTTTTCCGGCACTGACCGCATTGTAATAAAACAAAACCGGCCCCGCGTTTTGCGGCAATATCATGCCTTCAATCTTATAGGCGGCCCAAATCAACAACAAAACCGGAATTGCGACCAACAGCACCAAAATCGAAAAAACCAAATCAAACAGCCGCTTTAATATTCGGGGCTTAACCTCGGTGTCCATGCTGAAAATTTCACGGTATTTATCACGCAAATCCTTATCAGGCGGCAAATAAGGAAATGAAATATGGGGTTTTTCAGGCTTTGTTTCAGCCATGGGGCGCACCTCTTTTGGCATGGGTTGCAGACAGGTAACCCACGCAAATCCAGAATAAAAATGCCGTATTGGGGTTCATCAAAACCGGATTGACACTGGCCACAATCAAAAAACCCGTGATTAACATTTTAGGGGCCAAAGCATTGGTTTTTGCCGGGGCGGCTTTTGCAAGCAGCGCCAGAAACGGCGCTGTAATCGCCAAAAACCCGACAAAACCAAGCCCGGTTAAAATATCGAGCATATCTGAATGGGAAACCACAAAACCCCAGCCCACATCGATTTCGCTGCGCATCTGGAAAAAATTACCAACAATCGGAGACGCCCCAAATTGCTGCAACCGCAAGGCATAGGTGATTGATCGGGTCGCAACATTACCATCCGGCAACTGTTCGCCAATCATTAATATCGCGCCGAAAACCAGCATAACCAGCGCTGCTACAGCGATAAAAAGCCCCGCAATGCCTGGTTGCCAATGCCTCGATTTGCAGGTTTGAAAAATTGCTGTCAACAGCACCAGCAGGGCAATAATAAACCCGCTGATCTTGAAGGTCAGCAAACCGGCTGAAATAGCAATAATCAACAAAATCAAACGGGCCTTCTGACCGGAGTTCGCCAAAAACGGCAATGCCGCCAGTAAAAATACTTCTTCGTGAAACAGGTTTTGGTTGGCCAGATTAACCCCGCTAAAAACACCCAGACGCCACATCAAAAGCGTGGCGAAAATAAATACCCCCCCCAAAAAGATATAGCGTTGAAACAAAATCCGAAATAAAATGGCCAGTCTTTCCTGACGAAAAAGACCTTTTGCAAGAAAATAAGTCAGCGCCAAAACCCCCAATCGACCAAAACCCTGCCCAAAACCAAGATCATTTTGCGATTGAAACCAAAGCCCGCCAAGGATGGCAGCCATGCTCAAATAAAACACGCTTATATCCAGCGCCGAAAACATCCGGCTGCCAAAATTTGCCGGTAAAGCAACAAGATAAGCAAAGCCAAGCAGGAATACCGGCAAAAAACCAAACCGAAACCCAAACCCGTAATTGGTATCGCCCGGGTCCAGAAACAGTAAAAAATTCACCCCCAATGCCAGCCCGATCAACCCCGTCACCAGATCAATTTTAACGCCTTGTTGTGCGGGTTGGCAGATTTGGGTCATTTTTGCACCAGAACCGGGCGTCCGCCCATTGCTTTTTTGCGTAATCCCGGCAGGTTCAGCCAACGAAAAACCCAACCATAGACCATCAACGCCGCGTCGCTAAACAGATGTTTGCAGCCGCCTTTGGTCTGGTCCAGATCTGCCAGCAAAACATCCAGATTATACCCCATTATTTTCAGGTTTTCATTACCAAGCTGCCGCAAATACCGCCGCATCCAAACCCGCCGCAACGGATTGTTGACCGAGCTTTGCCAAGCGTCGACCGGCCAAACCGACAGGCCGTGAAATTTCTCGCCAAACCCGGGGTCGCCAAGCCGTGCCTGACTTAACACTTTGTTTTCCTGCCCCAGATCATCCACAGCAATTTCCAGCCCCAGATAATCAGAAACCCTTGCCAATTGCGGTTCGGGGCCGGTCAGCAAATCTTCAAACCGGATGTCGATCGCACGGTCCCCCAATGCCCGCCTTGCTTGCAAAAGCAACTGCAACCCCTTGAAAAGGTCGGCATAATACCGAAACAGGTTCCAACGCCCCTGCCCCCATGTCTCAATCATCGAGACCATAATTGCCAAAGGATTGCGCCACAAAAACACAAATTTTGCATCCGGGAAGGTCTCGATTATTTCAAGCGCAATCAGCGAATATCGCGGGGTTTTATCCAGAAAATACCTTGTATCCCCAATTTTTCCATACAGTCCAAGGGCAAAATCCCGAACCGCTTGTGCATAATCTGCATCGCCATTGGGCAGCGCCGCACAAAAATCGTTCAGCGCATCCACCAGAACCGACTGGTCATGATCTGCAACCAAATGGTTATTTTTCCGCGCGCTTAACAGGGGCAGCAATATCCACGGTTCGGCTGATGTTGTGATTTCATCATGGCGCGACAAAATGCTTTGCAACAGGGTGGAGCCGGATCGCGGCAATGAAAATAAAAACATCGGGGTCATGATCGCCGCCGCATCGAATATTCATGCACAAGTTGCTGAAACGTCATCCGCGACCCCGAGCGAAAAGACCGGATTTCCTGCCATGCCCTGTTTTTACGCGAATAAATAATGGCACGGCTGCGCTTTACCCTGAACATCCGGCACAGGTTTTGAAAAACCACGCCTTTGCCTGCAAAAAACCGCCAGACAAAATTGGCTGGCGGCAGGTTCCGACAGCATTTTTCCACCTCCTGCGTGTATTGATCGGCAAATTCCGATGAGCGCTGTTCACCGGGCCTTTCGCGAAACGCGGCCAGCGGAATATCCACCGGCACCAAAGGGGTGATTTTGGCAAATCTTGTCCATAAATCAAAATCCGCCGCCAGTTGATAATTCAAATCCAGCCCGTCAACCTGATCCCAAAGCGAGCGGCGCCAAAACATGCTTTCTTGCTGCAAATATCCGGCAAACTTGCCCGAATACCGGCCCGCCGCAATAGATTTTTGCGGATAGCTGGCCAGATTCTTTTGCACCTGCACCAACTGCCCCTTGCCATTCAAAAACGAAAGTAATCCGGTTATCCACATGATATCCGGGAATTTTTCGAAAATCTCGCTTACCACCGAAACCGTCCAGGGCATCAAAATATCATCGGCATTCAACCAGCATAATATCTCGCCAGTTGCCCGTTTCATGCCCTTTTCAATCGCATGATACTGGCCGTCATCCGGTTCGGAAACCAGCACATCAATGCAATTTCGGTATTGCTGATATATTGCCAGACTGCCATCGCTGGATTTTCCGTCAATGACAATATATTGCGGCCGCACGGTTTGCGCCGCCACGGATTTGAGCGTCTGTTCCACCAGACCCTCCATATTATATGCGGCTGTGATAACTGACATTTTCACCGTATTTTTCCAATCGCAGCTTTTTTACGCAGCACTTTCCAGGTAAATTTTGGCGCCAGAATCAAATATCTGCGCCATAACCGGCGTGGTTCGGAACCCAGCCGGTGCAGCCATTCCAGACCGGATTTTTGCATCCATCGCGGCGCACGATTGACCTTGCCGCTATGAAAATCAAACGCCGCCCCAACCCCGATCAGGGTTACAGGCAAGGATTTATATACCGAATGCATCCAGAATTCCTGTTTGGGGGTCGACATGCCAACCCAGACAATATCGGCACCGCTGGCTTTGATCCGGCTAATCATCGCGGCATTTTCATCATTTGAAAACGCCCTGAATGGCGGGCTTTCATGGCCAACAATCAACGCATTCGGGTGTTTTTTGCCAAAGGTATTGGCCAACATTTCAGCAACCCCTGCCGCACCACCAAAAAAGTAATGCTTAATCTGCCTCGCCTGCCCCTGATCAATAATGTTTTCCATCAAATCCGCCCCGCAGGCCCTGCCAACTTTATGCCCGGCCAACCGACCCAGCCAAACCAGCGGCATGCCGTCCGGCGTTATCATCGCCGCGTCGCGGTGCAGAGATTTTAGATGCAGAGAATTATCGGATAACATCACCCCGTGCACATCACGCACACAGACAAACCGGCCCTGCGTATCCTTGGCCCAATTGATAATATCCTGCGATGCGCACCCCAAATCGGTTACTGCAATATCCAGCCCCAAAATATCAAATGTGGCGTCCCGCCCGAGGTCTGAAACCACATTCATTTGATGCTCCTTGCCGGGGCATGCCGTTCAAACAAAACCGAGAAATCAGCGATGGTTGACACAGAGATCAACCTGCGAACCAGTAAATATTGCACAATATTCTGGCCAGCCATGCCAAGCGCAAACCCGAATGCCACTCCGATTGGGCCAAATCCTTTGACCAGTAACAGCGCAATCAACAGTGAAACAGCAGAGAAAACCACCGTAGAAACCATCATCTTTTTGGCATGCCCGCAAAACAAAAGAACCTGCCCGCAAGACCCGGTAAACACATTTATCAGGCGCCCGATGCACAGCACCATCATCACCGGAAATGCCACAGCATAGGACGGGCCGAAAAACACAGCCAAAGCCTGTTTTCCAAACAAAAACAACCCCAGAACCATGGCCAAAGTCACCCCGAAAGCCAGCGCTGCGCTTACCCCCAATAACCGGTTCAACCCGTCGCGATTGCCAAGGGTATTCAGCTGGATAATTTTGGGAATAATCACCGCATTGGCAACAATGCTTGGCAACATAACCAAAATAGCAATGCGCAGAACAACCCCGTAATTCGCAACATCCCCGGCTGGTAAAAACGCCGCGACAACCCATAAATCGGCCTGATTATTAACAAAAACAGCCATTTCAGTCAGAAATACCGGACCAGCCAACACCAAAACCCCGAACGGCACCCCCACAGGCCCCGAGCCAACAAAACGGGTATGCTTTTGCAACATCAAAAGCCCGATCAAACCCGTTACGCCAAACACCGTAACCGCAATAATTAACACTGTTTCAAGCCAGATTTCAGCCGAAAATCCAAAAAATATCAGTAAGATAATGCCAAGAAAAACCGCGCTGCCCGCCCCGTCAAAAATGCTGGCAGCACGGATCATATGCAGGCCGCGCAGGCTCTCGGCAATCAGTTTTTGCAGGGCAAACAGCCCGGCCCATAATAGCAGAATAACCGAAATAAACCCCGTGGTTTCAAGCGAAAACAAACCGTTCAACACCAGCCGGTTAACCCCCAAAACCCAGAAAACCGCAAATATCCCGAACAAAACCAGCAATATCCGCAACGCCGCTGCCATAATTCCACCGGTTTTCCAGCCCTCGCCCCGCGCAACGGTTTCTGCCAGACGTTTCAGCGAAACACTGCCAAGACCAAACTGGATACAAATGCCAAAAAAACCCGACAGGCTAAAGACCAGCAAATAAAGCCCCAAATCCGCCTGTTGCACCATTTGCGCCAGCACCGAAATGCTGATAAACCCAGCCAAAAGCCCCAGCATTTTAATGCCAAAAACCGACACGGTTTCGCGCATGGTTTTTTGCGGCCCAACCGCCTGTTTTTGCAAAAATTCCGGCTTAGCTACGGCCATATTTATCTTCAAACCGGATAATATCGTCCTCGCCCAGATAGGTGCCCGATTGCACTTCTATCAGCTCCAGCGCCACCAGACCGGGGTTTTCCAGCGCATGGATTTCACCCAGCGGAATATACGTAGACTGGTTTTCGGTAAGCAACAGGGTTTCATCGCCCCGCGTCACCTTGGCGGTGCCTTTGACAACCACCCAATGTTCGGCGCGGTGGTGGTGTTTTTGCACCGATAATTTGGCACCCGGATTAACCGTAATGCGCTTTACCTGATACCGGTCACCCATATCGACTGTGTCATATTTGCCCCATGGCCGATAAACATCGCGGTGGTAATTTACCTCTTCGCGCCCGGCTGCTTTTAGCTTTTCGACAACCGATTTAATGTTTTCAACCTCGCTTTTGGGCGCGATAAAAACCACATCTTTGGTTTCGACAATCACCATGTCTTTGACACCAACCGCCGCCACCAGCCGATGGCCGGAATTGATATAATTACCGCTGCCGTTTTCGTTCAGTACATCGCCGATAATACAATTCCCGTCGGCGTCTTTTGGCGAATTTTCCCATAATGCTGTCCAGGAACCGATGTCGCTCCAGCCTGCGTCAAACGGCACCACGGCGGATGATTCGGTATGTTCCATCACCGCATAATCAATTGATTCCGCAGGGCAATCCAGAAAAGCCTGTTTGCTGTAACGCACAAAATCGAGGTCAATTTTTCGGCCCGCAAAGGCATCCTGACAGGCACGCAAAATATCGGGGCGAAAGCTTTCCAGCTCTGCCAGATAGCGGCTGGCCCGAAACATGAATATGCCGCTATTCCAGTAATATCCGCCTTGATCCAGAAATCTTTTGGCGGTTTGCAAATCCGGTTTTTCGACAAACCTGTCCACATGTTTAGCACCGGAACCGGCAATATCCGCACCGGCACGAATATAACCATAGCCGGTTTCAGGCGCATCGGGTTTAATGCCAAAGGTCACCAAATGGCCATCAGCGGCCAGCTTTGCCGCTTGTGAAACAGCCGCATGAAACGCAGTGGTGTCCGCAATTTTATGGTCGGCGGGCATGGCCAGTAAAATCGGGTCTTTGCCATTGCAAACCGCCTCTAATGCCGCCAATGCCAATGCGGGGGCTGTGTTACGCCCCACCGGTTCCAGCATGATCAATGTGTTTTCAAGGTCAATCTGGCGCACCTGCTCTGCCGCCAGAAACCGGGTTTCCTCGTTGCAAATCAGGATGGGCGGCAAATGCGCCATGCCGGTCAGCCGCAACAAGGTTTCTTGCAACATGGTATTGTCACTGCCAATCGCCAGATATTGTTTTGCATAATGTTTTCGCGACAAAGGCCAAAGCCGCGTGCCCGACCCGCCCGCAAGAATAACCGGCAAAATTTCCTGTTCAACTCGGTTTGTTTTTATCATCTTAATTCCTAAACTCGGCCTGATTTTCCACAAACCAAGCATAGGCCAATTCCAAGCCTTCTTGTAACCCCGTTTGCGGCTGCCATCCCAGCGAATTTGCCAAGGAGCTATCCAAAAGCTTGCGCGCCACCCCTTCGGGTTTTGATCTGTCAAACCTTAGCACCCCAGAAAATCCGGTGATTTTTGCAATCATTTCAGCCAGTTGTTTGATTGAAACATCCTGACCGGATCCAATATTGACATGCGAGACCATCGGCAAAACCGCTGGCCAAAACCTGTCACGAGGCAGTTCCATCAGATGCACACAAGCCGCCGCCATATCATCAACATACAGAAATTCCCGCAGGGCATTGCCACTGCCCCAGATGTCGATTGTATCGGCATTTTCCTGAACTGCACGGTGAAACCGGTGCAAAAGTGCCGGAATGACATGGGCATTTTCCAGGTGATAATTGTCATGGCTGCCATACAGATTGGTTGGCATAATACAGCGATAATCCCGGCCATATTGCCGATTATAGCTTTCACATAATTTGATACCGGCGATTTTGGCAATCGCATAGGCCTCATTGGTTGGCTCCAGCGTTCCGGTTAACAATGCCGATTCCCTGATCGGTTGGGCTATGTTGGCTGGATAAATACAGCTGGACCCCAGAAACATGATTTTTTCAATATCGGCCAGATGGGCGCCATGAATGATATTGGCCTCTATCATCAGGTTTTCATAGATAAACGCGGCGGGAAAATCATGATTGGCCTTGATACCGCCAACCTTGGCTGCACAAATATAGACCTGATCAATGTTTTCCGATTTGAAAAAATCCATCACGTCGCGCTGGTTTGTCAGATCCAGCATCGCGCGGCTGCGGGTGATAATATTACCCTGCCCGCATTGGCGCAATTTTCGCAAAATGGCCCTGCCAGCCATGCCGTTATGGCCTGTCACAAATATGTTTTGATCACTCGACACAGATATTTGGCTCAAAACCATGCTCCTGCAATAGCGCGTTCTTTTTGGCATCATTCAAATCATTGGCAACCATTTCAGCACAAAGCTGGTCAAGCGAAATTTCCGGCGCCCAGCCCAGCAACCGTCGGGCTTTGCCCGGATCCCCCAACAGGGTTTCCACCTCGGCAGGGCGATAATACCGTGCATCGACCCGAACAATGATGTCACCGCGTTTAATGCCCGGGCAATCGCGCCAATTCACCGTTTCGACAATGGCAATTTCATCCAGACCCTGCCCTTGAAATCGAAGGGTAATGCCCAGCTTTTGCGCAGCCATTTGCACAAATTCCCGCACCGAATGTTGCACGCCGGTGGCAATCACAAAATCCTCGGGTCTGTCCTGTTGCAGCATCATCCATTGCATCCGGACATAGTCTTTTGCATGGCCCCAGTCGCGTTTGGCATCAAGATTGCCCAGATACAAACACGCCTCGACTCCTTGCGAAATATTGGCCAGCCCCCGGGTGATTTTGCGGGTAACAAAGGTTTCGCCACGACGCGGCGATTCGTGGTTAAACAATATGCCGTTACAGGCAAAAATACCGAATGCCTCGCGGTAATTTATCGTGATCCAATGGGCATACATTTTGGCCACCGCATAGGGCGATCGCGGGTAAAATGGCGTGGTTTCGGATTGCGGCGTTTCGACAACCTTGCCATATAATTCAGACGTGGAAGCCTGATAAAACTTTGTGGTTTTTTCAAGCCCCAGCAGCCGGATAGCCTCCAAAATTCGCAAACTGCCCAAAGCATCGATATCAGCAGTATATTCCGGCGTTTCAAAACTGACCGCAACATGGGATTGGGCTGCCAGATTATAAATCTCGTCCGGTTGGACCTTTTGGATGATTTTGGTGATATTGCTTGCATCCGACAGGTCGCCGTAATGCAGAATAAACCGGTTTTGCCCATCATTCGGCGCTTGATAAATGTGATCAATCCGCTGGGTATTAAATGATGACGACCTGCGCTTAATGCCATGCACCACATAACCTTTGCCCAGCAAAAATTCAGCCAGATAAGACCCGTCCTGTCCGGTAATACCGGTGATCAATGCAACTTTTTCAACGCAGTTTTTCATTTTTGGTGCAACTCTTTAAGCTTGGCCAGTCGGGTTGGCTTTTTGGTGCTGCCCTGCATGGTTGCCAAATACATTGCCCCGTAAACCAGCAACATAAATACCAATGCCAACAAAGCATTTTTCAGGGTCAGTTCCGCAAAAATCACAAAAAACAATGCCGGCAGCGGGATTATCCAGATCACAATACTGGTGACCGAGTTTTGCGAAACATGTTTACCAAACAGGGTTTGCAATTGTTCCG
Organism: Paracoccaceae bacterium; assembly: GCA_021648225.1. GTDB lineage: Bacteria > Pseudomonadota > Alphaproteobacteria > Rhodobacterales > Rhodobacteraceae > UBA3077. The sequence continues at coordinate 34,621 of JAKITE010000004.1, read as the reverse complement.
ACCAGTTAAAATATACCTTGTGATGCAAATGGCCACTATCGGGTTGGCCGATTTTTTTGCCAGCCGACATGCTGCGCCGCGCAATGGAAACAACGGTTTCGGTGATCGGATAGCCAAGGATTAAAAGGCTGATCCAGGGCGAAATTTCGGGGTTGCGAACCGGCAACATCACCGCCAGAACCGCCACCAGATAACCGGAAAAATACGCGCCGCCATCGCCCAGAAAAATCTTTCCCATCGGGAAATTCAGCACCATAAGTCCGGAAAAAATGCTGGCAAGAAACAAGGCAAATCCAAAAACAAACCCGTCGCCAATCCGCCAGCCAACCAGCGCAAAAGCAATTGAAATCAGAACCAATGTGCCAATCGCCAGCCCGTTAAACCCGTCAATCAGGTTGATCGAATTGGCAACACCGCCAATCGCAAAAGCAGTAAGCCCAATCGAAATAGCCGGAAAAACCAACACTGCGTTCACAGCAGAAATGCCTATATTTTGCAGTGCATAGCCACTGGCCAAAACAAATATCAACCCCGACAAAATGGTTGAAAAAAGCCGAACCCGCACCGAAATCCGTTTGGTCACATCCTCTAGCAAGCCAATTAATAATGCCGGAATTCCCGCAAGCCCGATCAACAAAACCGGCCCGACCATGGGTTTTGGCAAAACCATGACCCCGATAAAAAATCCGGCCGCAATGGCAATGCCACCAATACGCGGAATCGACCCGATATGAAATTTCTGAACCCCAAAGCCCTGATCATTTGAAAACCGGCCATGAATATTTTTGGTGCCAACCAATACAGCACTAACCAGCAGGGTAATGGCAAAGCTGAACACAAATGCAAAACTTGTTATATTTACAACCACTGGGATACTCCGAACCATCACAAGAATTAAATCGTTAACCAGCCCCCAGCAGGATTTATGCGGAGTAAAAACAATCTGATTAAAATTTAACTTAAATTACCCTGTATTAACAATTAATTAACAAAAAGCAGGCTTTGTTAAACAAATCACAAATGGTGACGAATATTTTTGGAGTAGGGTTTAGATGTGGGTTTTGGCAAAATCAACTCAACTTGGGCTTGCAATCAGCAAATCAGGGGCAATAACAAAAATATCCCGTTGTTCGATAATTGCAGCAATTTCCAGAATTGCGCTGCTAAATTCGGGTAACACAGCAAATCGGGCAATTTCCCGCAAGGCCATGGCGACCGTCACAAATACATCGTCAGAAAACGATTCTTCCAGCGCGTTAACCATGGCCAGCACCAACCTGCCAAGGCTTTCGTCAAGCAAACCTTGCGAAACATTGCCGCGCAATGCCACCAGCACATTTTGCACATTGCCTAGGCAGGTTTCGCGGGTCTCATCCACACAACCACTTGCCACAGCTGAAAACCCGGGTTCTTGGGCGCTGACAAATCCCGCCCGAATCGGCAGGGCCAATGCAGCAAGCACCAATAATTGCAAAACTTTCAATCCAGCCCCCTTGGCTCTGTTGGCTCAACATCTTTTTGCCATACCAAAAAAGTGCAAACACATAGTTAATATTTTATGAACGTATCATTCCCCAATTCATTAATGATCATTGCGCTATTCAGCTTGTCTTTTGCCTCGGGAATTGTCGCAAAACAGGAATTTTATGCGGGCAAACCCACGGGAAACAGGGCGTTTTCGCTTTTGTCCGACCACCGGTTTCTGTCTAATTGTCTGGCCGGGCTTACCACGCTTCAAGCCCGGCTTTTGGCACAGCAAAACCGGCAGGTAGCCCTGCAAAAATGCGATTCTATTTCGCAAAATATCCTCCAAACCTCGCCCCATGATGCCTATGCGTGGTTTGTTGCGGCTTATGTAAATTTCCATCTGGGCAACGAGGCTCGATTTAACGATGCACTCGGAAAATCCTATGATTTTGCCAGCTATGAAACCTGGCTTGCAAAAATGCGAATTCCCCTTGCAGAGCGGGCTTTTTCAAGCCTGTCAGCCGCCAATTCAACCAGCCATCTTAACGATTTAAATCTGGCCCTAAACAGTAATACCGGGGGGGCGTTATTGGTATCGCTTTATATGCAGAACCCCGATTTCAGACCCCGAATTTCGGCGCAACTCGCCAATCAACCCACCCAAATTCAAGCCAGTTTCCTTGCGGCGCTCAGACGCAATATCCAAGGGTATGCAAATGGAAATTAACCGGTTTTTTGACAGGCTAACCGCAGCAGGATTGGCACTGGTGCTGATGCTTTCCCCCCTGCCGCTTGCCAGCAACCGGCCGGTTTTCTGGATGATCTGGGCAAGTTTTTTGTTCTTTCTGGCAGGCCTGCAATTGGCGTTTGGCAGCCGTTCAAAACCCCGATTCACCCACCCAGAAACCGTGAATATTATGCTGGCGTTTTTTACTCTTTATCTTGGCTTTCTGATTTTTCAAATCGCCCTGCCAACCAGCATTGCCCCCCGCGCCAGCCTGCTGGCGCTGCTTCGGGTATTGTCTTATGCCTGCTTTTTCTGGCTGATCCTCAAGGCAATAGACACCAAGCAAAAACGCCAGACATTCCTGTTTATCGCATTTTTAACGGTTGTTTTTCAATGTGTTATCGGGATTTTATTACTAACCAACGCCATCGGCCTGCCCCCGGTTTTTGGCAAAATATATTATCCAAACAGCCTGACCGGCAGTTTTATCAATCGTAATTCATTTGCAACCTATATCGGCTTTGGCATTCTTACAGGCCTATACCTTTGGCAAAACACCAGCACCCGGGGCCGACAATACCTGACCCTTGGTATCGCCCTGCTCGGCACCTCGCTTTTCCTAACAAATTCCCGTTTTGGCGTGATTGCGTTTTTGGTTGGGCTAATGGTATTTCAAGCCAGAACACCCACAAAAACCACCCTGCCAACCCTGATGGTTTTGGCCAGCTTTTGCATCGCAATTGTGTTTTTCTGGCAATTTTCCGATTTCAGAATACCCGATCTGGGCCAAGACATTAAAACCCGCCTCACCCTGTTTTCCCAAGTCATCGAAATGATCAAAACCCGCCCCCTGACCGGATTTGGTGCCGATAGTTTTGCGGTGGCTTTTCCGCAATTCCACATGCCGCCGCTTGACCCTGATCTGGTCTGGGACAAGGCCCATAATACCTATCTAACCAACTGGGCTGAATTAGGCCTGATTTTTGGCTCGATTCCGGTTATTATGGCAGCACTCAGCGTTTTCCATCTGCTAAAACCCACCCAAAAAAATGGTTTTGCCGCGCTTGCAATTTCGGTAATTGCCTTGGCCGCCACCCATTCGCTGGCTGATTTCAGCCTTGAAATTCAGGCCAATATGTTTCTTTTTCTGGCAATCATCGCGATTGCACTTGGGGAAACACTTGCCAGCAACTCCACCCATGGCAAAACGACAGCAACCCACCGAAAGGTCCGTAATGGTTGAAGAAACCCTAAGCCTGAATTCGGTTTTTGCAGTGCTGAAACGACAGAAAAACCTGATTCTGATGGTCTGTTTTGCCATGGCGCTGGTGACCGGCGCCTATTTGGTTGCAACCCCGGCGAAATACACCGCATCATCCTTGATCCAGGTTTTCCCCAACACCAAAAACCTGCTTGATGACGCCGAGGTTCCGCAGAATTTCAGCATAAACAACGTACGCGTTGAAGGAGAGGTCGAGATTCTGGCCTCCAACGCTGTTGCCGCATTGGTTGTTGCCAATGCAGGGTTATTGCAAGACCCCGAATTTGCCACGTCTGAAAATTCAGCCCAGACCACCGCGATCAGGGCTTTTCAGCGTGCCAGCACCGTGACCCGAAAAGGCCAGACCTATATCTTGTCAATTGCGGTTACCGCCAGCAACCCCGATCGGGCTGCGCAAATTACAAACATCTGGGCCGACAGCTATATTTCCTATCAAATATCGCAAAAAGTGGATGAAATCAATCGATTACAAGGGATTATCGAAACCAACCTGAATGAAATAAAACAAAAACTGGCCAGCTCCGAAAGCAGTTTTGACCAGTTCATTTCCGATAACCTGACCGAGATCGAACGCTTTGCCAATCGCGATGATCTAACCCGATTGCAAGGGGTGTTTAGCGGTTATGAAACCGCATTAACCATCCAGATTAACCAAGCCAGAACCGTTGAACAAAACCTGGGCAATGAAAACTGGCGCGCCGTTGCCAATGGTTTTCAAAACCAAACCATGCTGGCGCTGGTCGATCAAAAAGACCAGATCAACACCAATGCGCCGATTGATTTGCAACAACAATTGCTGGAAATCGACCAACAGCTATTGGACCTGACAAATACCAATCTTGACACTCTGCAAAACAGAATTCTCGGCCTTCAGCTTCAAAAAACCCAGGTCATGGCCAGCATTCGCAATATTATTCTTGAAACCAGCATCCCCCCATCCCTGCTGACCGAGATTTACGCCCTGCAACAAGAAGCCGCGATAACCCGTGATCAATATGACCTGTTTATCGAGCGCCGCCGCGAACTGGCCTTGCAGGCCGAATTGCAGGTTGCCGATAGCCGGATTATTTCCGCCGCCCTGCCACCGCTTTCTGCCTCGCGCCAAGACCAGAAAACCGCCCTTGCGGTGGCGGCAGCCATTACCTTTTTTCTTGGCATCGGTCTGGCGTTCATGAACGAAGCGCGGATTGCCGGTTTCACATCTGAACCCCAGCTAACGGATGCCCTGAACCTGCCCGTCGCTGCCCGTATTCCGGCTATTACGGGGCAAAACATCGCTGGTAAATTTACCGCTGAACCAATGTCTCGATACACCGAATCCATTCGCAAATTGCGGGCCGGCATCGACCAATGCCTATTGCGCCAAAACAACCCCGACGCCACGGGCCATGTGATTATGGTGGTGTCCTCGGTGCCCGGTGAGGGCAAATCAAACACCAGCATCGCCTTGGCGCAGGCCTATGCCCTGTCCGGCAAACGCACCCTGTTAATAGATTGCGACCTGCGAAATCCAAAAATCCACCGGCTGTTGGCTGGAAATTCTCAAATTTCACTGCTTGAATGGTTGAACCAACACCCGATACCCAAATCCGGTTTTTATAACGACCCGACAGGCATGCAGGTTCTAACCGGAACAGCCAGCGAAACCCAGGCAAACGACCAGATATTTTGCTCACCCAAATTCCAATCGCTGATAGAGTTTGCAAGGCAGGATTTTGACATCATTATATTTGACACGCCGCCAGTATTGCCGATTGTTGATTCCGCACATCTGGCCAAAATGGCCGATGTGATTGCCTTAACCGTCAAATGGGCCAGCACCAAACAATCGGACGTGCGGGCCGCGCTGAAAATCCTTAAAGACAGCAAACCACCTGCCACCGAGATTGTTGCGATTTTAAGTCAGGAAAAAGGCGCAGCCGACCTGAATTATTACAACAATTCAGCCTATTACAATAAAAAAGGGCCGCGAAATTCGCAGCCCTTTGAAAACATATAAGCAATTTAACGCTTGGAGAACTGAAAGCTCCGACGCGCTTTGCGTCTGCCGTATTTTTTCCGCTCAACAACACGTGCGTCGCGGGTCAGGAACCCTGCCGCCTTTAGGGCGCCGCGCAGAGATGGCTCATACAGTTGCAATGCTTTGGAAATGCCGTGCTTTACCGCGCCAGCCTGGCCGGAAAGACCACCACCTTTAACAGTTGCATTCACGTCGAATTCACCAACAACACCGGCAACAGAAAATGCTTGATTGATCAGCATTTGCAGCACGGGCCGTGCAAAATAGGCATTCATTTCTTTGCCATTCACGGTCACTTTGCCGGAACCGGGCTTGATCCAGACACGGGCAACCGCATCTTTACGTTTGCCGGTGGCGTAGGAGCGGCCCAATTCATCGCGAACAGGTTCGCGCGGGGCGGCTGTTTCAACCTCGGCAAGAACCGCGCCAGTATCGGCAACAGCTTCTTTCAGATCGTCGAGCGATTTGATTTCATCATTCATGATTAAGCGCTCCGTGTGTTTTTAGGGTTCATGGATGCTACATCCAGAACCGTTGGCTGTTGGGCCTCTTGGCCGTGTTCGGCACCCGCATAAACCCGCAAATTGGTCATTTGCTGTTTGGAAAGCGGACCACCCGGCAACATGCGTTGCACGGCTTTGGTTACGATCCGTTCAGGGAAACGACCCTCAAGAATTTGGCCGGCAGTGCGTTGTTTAATGCCGCCCGGATGGCCGGTGTGCCAGTAATAAATCTTGTCGGCGCGTTTATTGCCGGTCAGCTGGATTTTGTCAGCGTTGATCACAATCACATTGTCGCCCATATCCATGTGCGGTGTGAAAGTTGGTTTATGTTTGCCGCGCAAGCGCATGGCAATGATGCTGGCAAGACGGCCCAGAACAACGCCTTCGGCGTCAATCAGGATCCATTTCTTGTCAATATCACCCGGTTTGGCTGAATATGTTTTCATGGTTTACTTCCGTTTTTCGGATGGTGAATGCAAAGCCAAAGCCTCGCGAAATCTGATAATGGGGTTGTAAAGGTTTGAAACCCACAGTCAATTGCAAAACGCCCCAATTTTGCAAGCCTTTTCAACGCCTTACAAATTGGGTATTATATTACCCCATTATTTTGGTGGAATCGAATAGGTCAGGCTGGCATGGGCAACAGGTTTGTCACTGCCATCTGAAAACAGTTCAACATCCCCGACACTTAGGCTGCGCCCCAGTTTCAAAATCCGCGCCTTGGCCAGCAAATCGCCCGGCTCGGGCTTGCGCATAAAATTGATATTGCAACTGGTGGTCACAGTCAGGGCTTTCGGCCCGATCATCGCCAGTGTGGCGATATAAAATGCCACATCCGCCAGCGCAAACATTGCAGGGCCGGATATGGTGCCGCCCGGGCGCAGGTCAGCCTCATCAACATGCATCCGCACAGTTGCCGCCATAGGCTGTAAATCCAGCACCTCGAATTTGTCTTTTACCTGCGGAAAAACTTGCTCGAAAAAGCTGTGCATCTCGATAAGGGTCATTTTTGGCTGCATTGGCTCTTTCCGTTTTACAGATTTTCCAGCAGACTGTCTTGGAAACCCAAAAGGATCAAGCCCCATGACCGATCTTCTGCTGCGCAAAGACCAAAACGCTGTTGCCACCCTGACCCTGAACAGCCCGCAAAACCTGAATGCCCTATCCGAAGAAATGCTGACCGCCCTGCAATCACAACTGGATATCCTAAGCGATGATCAAAGCGTTCGCGCCATCATTCTGCGCGGTGCTGGAAAGGTATTTTGCGCGGGGCATGACCTGAAACAGATGACCGCCGCGCGTCAACACCCCGATGCTGGCAAGGCCTATTTCAATACCCTGTTTGAACAATGCGCCACCCTGATGCAGACCATTACCAAGCAACCCCAGCCGGTAATCGCGCAGGTTCGCGGCATCGCCACTGCCGCAGGTTGCCAGTTGGTGGCCAGTTGCGACATGGCTGTGGCCGCAACGGGCACACGGTTCGGGGTTAACGGTGTTAACATAGGTCTGTTTTGCTCCACCCCGATGGTGGCGCTTAGCCGCAATATCCCGCGCAAACAGGCGTTTGAAATGTTAACAACCGGTGAATTTATTGACGCAGAGCGCGCCTGCCAACTGGGCCTGATCAACCGCATGGTTGCAGCGGAAAATCTGGAAACCGAAACCCAGGCGCTGGCTGAAAAAGTCGCAGGCCAATTGGCCGTTGCGGTAAAAATCGGCAAAGCAGCATTTTATGCGCAGGGTGATATGAACCTGTCAGACGCCTATGCCTATACCGGTGCGGCCATGGCAGAAAATATGCTGTTTCAAGAGACTGAAAACGGTATCGCCGCATTTCTGGATAAACGCAAACCGGAATGGGACCAATAATGTTAACCTTTGCGCGGCATATGGAAAACTTACAGAAAACTTATACAAAAATTACATCACTTTTGATGGTTTTGCCAAAACCCTTAACCCGTAGGGTGCGTGGTCCCCACGCACCGATCCCCGCACCAATCACCCACGTTTAATTTTCTGCTCCACCGGATAAGCCGCCAGAAACCGCGCCCGCAGCACCAGCACAAACAAAATCACCGCGCCGATCTGATGGGTGATGGCAATATCAACCCGCGCCAGATACAGCACCGTAATAACGCCCAAAACCACCTGCGCCAGCATCATCAACATCATCACCAAAAAGCTGCCACGCACCATTTCCATCGGGCTTTTTCGAGCCTTGAGCCAAACAAACACCCCGAAAATAAACGCCAGATACCCCAGCAGCCGGTGGTTAAATTGCACCAAAGCCGGATTTTCAAAAAAGTTACTCCAAAGCGGCGTATAGCCAAAGCTTTCGGAGGGCATGAATTCCCCCGCCATCAACGGCCAAGTCGGAAAACTGCGCCCCGCATCAATGCCCGCCACCAAAGCACCCAGCAATATCTGCGCAAAAAGCACCGCCACCAAAACCGTTGACAGCGTCATCAAACCGGTCTCGCGCCGCCGCCTTGCCTGCAACAGGTCCGCCGATTCCCGGCGCAATTCCATCACATACCAAGCAATTAAACCCAGTATAACAAAGGCCAAACCCAGATGAACGGCCAAACGATAAGACGCCACATCCACCATGCGCCCCGTCAGCCCGCTGGCCACCATCCACCAGCCAACCGCGCCTTGCAACCCGCCAAGCGCACCCACCAAAACCATGCGCCCCGTCCAGCCAACAGGAATGGAACGGCGCAACAAAAACCAGAAAAAACCAGCGGCCCAGACCAACCCGACAAAGCGTCCCAAAAACCGGTGGCCCCATTCCCACCAGTAAATCCCCTTGAATTCGGCCATGGTCATGGTGCTGTTGACCAGCTCGAATTCCGGCGTTGCCTTGTATTTGTCAAACTCCGAAGCCCAGTCAGCAAGATTAAGCGGCGGAATCGCCCCGGTTACCGGCTTCCATTCGGTGATTGAAAGGCCACTATCCGTCAGCCGGGTCATGCCGCCAACCACGATCATCAGCGCCACCAGACCAAATAAAACCATCAGCCAAATCGCAATGCCGCGCCGCGCCGGTTTTTTGGCAGGAACCGTATCAACGGTTTGCTCTTTACCGCTAACCTCTTCAAATATATTACGTTTTTCTGGCATTTTCATAATCCTTCGGGTCGCGTTCCGCCAATGCTTTGAAAACCCCGTGCAAGGTTCGTATATCGGAATCGGTCATGGGCAAACGTGACATCATGTTCCAGATGTTTTCAACCATGGATTCGCGTTTTTGTTCAGGCCAGAAAAACCCGACCTGATCCAGCCGCTGTTCCAGACTTTCTGACAGCTTTGTTACCTCGACTTTTTCAGCGTATCGCGTCAAGCCACGATCAATGATCTCGGGGGCAATTTCGCTAACCTGTCGTCGCCATTCATAGGCAGTAAGCAGCACACATTGCGCCAGATTAAGCGAGGCAAATGCAGGATTTACCGGCACGGAAATCAGCGCATTGGCCTGCACGATATCCTCGTTTTCCAACCCAGCCCGTTCCGGCCCGAACAAAACCCCTACCTTTTGCCCCTTTGAAATAAGGCTGCGCGCGTGTTCCATCGCACGTTCCGGTGTCATCACGGTTTTGGTCAAATCCCGATTGCGCGCTGTCGTGGCAAAGACAAAATTCAAATCCTTGATTGCTCCAGCAGTAGTATCGCTGACCTGCACATGGTCCAGCACCCGCCCTGCGCCACTGGCCATAGCCACGGCTTTCGGGTTGGGCCAGCCATCGCGCGGTGCCACAATCCGCATGCGATCCAGGCCAAAATTCCACATCGCCCGCGCCGCCGCGCCGATATTTTCACCCATCTGCGGCTGTACCAGAATAAAAGCCGGAACCGGCCCCTGCCATCCCTCAAACTTGCCGTGATCTGTGCCTGACATTTTATGCTCCGCGTTTTGTTGCCCGCGTGATACATTGGGCACCTGAAATATGCAATCAGCCGAATGGTATCGTGAATTACTGTATACGTTAGTATACAGCTATGGCTTTTTGCCAACCATTGGGGTAAACACCGGTAAAACAATGATTCCACCAAAGGACCAACCATGACCAAAATCAAAGTAGAAAACCCCGTTGTTGAACTCGACGGCGATGAAATGACCCGCATCATCTGGCATTTCATCAAAGACAAACTGATTCTGCCCTACCTTGATATTGATCTGAAATATTATGATCTTGGCATGGAAGTCCGTGACGAAACCGACGACCAAATCACCATTGATGCGGCGCATGCGATCCAGAAATACGGCGTTGGCGTAAAATGCGCGACCATCACACCGGATGAACAACGGGTTGAGGAATTTGGCCTGAAAAAAATGTGGCGCTCGCCAAATGGCACCATTCGCAACATTCTGGGCGGCACTATTTTTCGCGCGCCGATTATTTGCAAAAACGTGCCGCGCCTTGTGCCGGGCTGGACAGACCCGATTGTCATTGGCCGCCATGCCTTTGGTGACCAATACAAAGCCACTGATTTTCTGTTTCCCGGACCGGGCAAATTATCCATGAAATTTGTTGGCGAAGACGGCGCTGTGATCGAACACGAAATTTACGATGCGCCATCCGCCGGGATTGCCATGGGCATGTATAACCGCGATGACAGCATCCGCGATTTTGCCCGCGCCTCGTTGCAATATGGTCTAAACCTTGGCTGGCCCGTGTATTTGTCAACCAAAAACACCATTCTAAAAGCCTATGACGGCCGATTCAAAGACCTGTTTCAAGAGATTTTCGAAGCCGAATTCGAAACCGATTTCAAAAAAGCTGGTATCAGCTATGAGCATCGTCTGATCGATGATATGGTAGCAGCGGCGATGAAATGGTCGGGCAAATTTGTCTGGGCCTGTAAAAATTATGATGGTGATGTGCAATCCGACACCGTGGCACAAGGGTTTGGATCATTAGGCCTGATGACCAGCCAGCTAATGACACCGGATGGCAAAATTGTCGAGGCCGAGGCCGCGCATGGCACCGTCACCCGCCATTATCGCCAGCATCAAAAAGGCGAGGCGACTTCTACCAATTCCATCGCATCCATTTACGCCTGGACCGGCGGGCTAAAGCATCGTGCCAAATTGGACGAGAATGCCAAGCTGGCAGAATTTGCCGATACGCTGGAAAAAGTCGTGGTGGCAACTGTGGAAAGCGGCCATATGACCAAAGATCTGGCGCTGTTGGTCGGGCCGGATCAAAAATGGCTGACCACCGAAGGGTTCTTGGAAAAAATCGACGCGAACTTGAACGCGGCCCTTGCAGGATAGGGGCTGCCGCCCCCTTGTAGCGGCCTTGCGCCGCTACAATTCCCCTGCGGATATTTAACGAAATAGAAAATCTAGACACCCTCGACAAACGTATATTCACGATCCGAGGCCGGAAGCCCGTAGGAAAGCGCCTCCTGATATTCAGGGGATGCGTAAAATGCTTCGGCTGTTTCCCAATCTTTGAATTTGATAATCACGTTGCGGGCACGGGCTTTGCCCTCCATTTGCAGGCTTTTTCCGCCGCGTGCTAAAAACTCCGCGCCATATTTAGCCACAGCCGGCCCCGCGATTGCCGCGTATTTTGCGTATTCTTCCGCATCGGTCACATCAATATGAACCATTGCATAAACTGCCATTTTATTTCTCCAAAAATATTTCTACAGCTGCAATTGCAGCTTTTGCATTTTCAACACTTGCGCCACCGGCTTGCGCCATATCCGGCCTGCCGCCGCCACCTTTGCCGCCCAGTTTTTCCGCCGCAATGCGCACAATATCAACCGCCGAGATTTTATCTTTCAAATCATCGGTAACCCCTGCCGCAACCGCCGCGCGCTCGCCGGTATCGGCGATCAGCAAAACAATACCACTGCCAAGCCGGCCCTTGTGTTCATCAATAAAGCCCCGCAAATCTTTGCCCGAAACACCGGTTAAAACCTGAGCCAAAAAGGACATCCCCGCAACATTTTTCACCGCAACCTGCGCCTGACCACTGCCCGCCATGGCCAGTTGCTTTCGGAAATTATCCAGATCATTTTGCATGGCCTTACGTTCCGCCAGCAATGCCTTTATCCGCTCTGCCAACAGGTCAGGGGTTGATTTCATTGCACTTGCCGCTGCATTCAGCGATTGGTCATTTTGCGCGATATGGGCCAAGGCCCCCTTGCCGGTCAGGGCCTCGATACGGCGAATACCACTGGCAGATGCGCCCTCGGATACCAGCTTAAACAGGCCAATATCCCCCAAGCGCGTCACATGGGTGCCGCCGCACAGCTCCAGCGAATAGGTGTTTTTGTCGATACCTTTGCCGCTGCCCGGTTCAATGCCCATCGAAACCACGCGGACCTCGTCGCCGTATTTTTCACCAAACAAAGCTTGCGCACCCATATCGCGTGCCTGATCAGGGGTCATGATGCGCGTTTCAACACTGCTATTCTGACGGATCATGGTGTTAACCTCGGCCTCAACATTGGCCAGTTCATCAGTTGTCACTGCTTTTTGGTGGCTGAAATCAAACCGCAGCCGGTTGGCGGCATTTAATGATCCGCGCTGGGCGACATGGTCACCAAGTATGTTTCGTAAGGCCTCATTCAACAAATGCGTTGCCGAATGATTGGCACGAATGGCGGCGCGATTGCTTGGGTCAACCTTCATTTCAATAGCCATACCCACCGAAATGCTGCCCTCTAGCACTCTGGCAATATGCACAAAAACCCCTTGTTTTCGTTTGGTGTCGGAAATTTCAACCCGTAAACCATCCGCCAGAATAATGCCGGAATCCCCGACCTGCCCGCCGGATTCGCCGTAAAATGGTGTTTGGTTGACAATGATCTGCACCGTATCATCGGTTTTGGCCGTATCAACCAAGATTCCATCCCTGACCAACGCCAAAACCTGGGCTTCGGCGTTTTCATTGTCATACCCGATAAAATCGGTCACCCCCTGCTTATCGGCAACGTCAAACCAAATGGTTTCATCCGCCGCCTCGCCCGAGCCGGTCCATGCGGCGCGGGCTTTGGCTTTTTGGGCTTTCATCGCGCTGTCAAACCCGTCTGTATCCACATCTCGGCCTTTTTCGCGCAAGGCATCCTGCGTCAAATCAAGCGGAAACCCGTAAGTGTCATACAGCTTAAACGCGGTTTCACCCGCCAGTTTTTCACCCTCTGGCAAGCCATCCAGTTCCGCATCCAACAGTTTCAAACCTCGATCAAGCGTTGTTTTGAAACGGTTTTCTTCCAGCAACAATGTTTCTTCGATGGTGGATTGTTCGCGGGCCAGTTCCGGAAATGCCTGCCCCATTTGCGCCACCAGCGTCGGCACCAGTTGATGCATCACCGGGTCTTTGGCCCCCAATAAATGCGCGTGGCGCATGGCGCGGCGCATGATGCGGCGCAACACATAACCGCGACCAACATTTGACGGCAAAACCCCCTCCGCGATTAGAAACGAGGTCGAACGCAGATGGTCCGCAATCACACGGTGGTGGACATTGGTTTTGCCGTCAGTATCCGTGCTGGTTGCATGGGCTGATGCCTCGATCAGGTCGCGCATCAGGTCTGTGTGGAAAACATCATTGGACCCCTGCAACAAAGACCCGATCCGCTCCAACCCCATGCCGGTATCAATTGACGGGCGCGGCAGATCAAGCCGTTCACCGTTTTCCTGCTGGTCATATTGCATGAAAACCAGATTCCAGATCTCGATAAACCGGTCGCCGTCTTCATCCGCAGATCCGGGCGGTCCACCCCAGATATTTTCACCGTGATCATAAAAAATTTCGGTGCAAGGGCCGCAAGGGCCGGTTGCCCCCATCGACCAGAAATTATCGTCGGTCGGAATGCGGATAATGCGATCATCGCTTAGGCCTGCGTATTTCTTCCAGATATTCGCGGCCTCGTCATCGGTGTGATAGACTGTAACCAGCAATTTGTCTTTGGTCAGGCCGTATTCTTTGGTCAGCAAATCCCATGCAAAAGCAATGGCCTCTTCTTTGAAATAGTCGCCAAACGAAAAATTGCCGAGCATTTCAAAAAAAGTCAGATGCCGCGCGGTATACCCGACATTATCCAGATCATTATGCTTGCCGCCGGCGCGCACACATTTCTGGCTGGTGGTGGCGCGGGTGTAATCGCGTTTTTCAAGGCCGGTAAATACATTTTTGAACTGCACCATGCCCGCATTGGTAAACATCAACGTGGGGTCGTTTCGCGGCACCAAAGGCGAGCTGTCCACAACCGCGTGGCCGTTATTTTCAAATGAACCCAGAAAGGTGCTGCGGATGTCGTTTAGGCTGGCCATATCATATTCCCGAAATACTTATTTCAGAATTCTTATCGCGCCAATTGCATACTGTCCACATGGCCAAATGCAAAAACGACCCCGATCAAAGAAAGGGGTCGTCAAAATAGTATAAACTTGGCTACAGCGCTTCCAGTTCATATTGAATCGCAATTCACTGCCTTTCGCTTTGCTCAACCGAGAATTGCGATGAATTTCCTTTAACAAGAACTGGAAACGCTTTAATTATCCAGAACTTCATCCAGTTTCTGGTCACTATCGCCAAAGTCCAATCCGTGGGCCGCCCGAATTTTGTCTTCGATTTCAAGGGCAATTTCAGGATGTTCTTTCAGGAATGTCTTGGCGTTTTCACGCCCCTGCCCGATCCGCTCATCCCCGTAAGAATACCACGAACCGGCTTTGCCGACCAGTTCCAGCTTGACCCCCATATCGACCAGCTCACCGGTTTTCGATATGCCTTCGCCAAACATAATATCAAATTCAACCTGTTTGAATGGCGGTGCCACCTTGTTTTTCACAACCTTGACGCGGGTTGCATTACCCACAACCTCGTCTTTGTCTTTCAGCGATCCGATACGGCGGATATCCAGCCGCACCGAAGCATAGAATTTCAAAGCATTACCGCCAGATGTAGTTTCCGGAGAACCAAACATCACGCCGATTTTCATGCGAATCTGGTTAATGAAAATCACCATGCATTTGGAACGATTGATCGCCGAAGTCAGCTTTCGCATGGCTTGGCTCATCAATCTAGCCTGCGCGCCCATCTGATAATCGCCCATATCGCCTTCGATTTCAGCTTTTGGGGTCAGCGCGGCAACGGAATCAACCACCACAACCGACACTGCGCCCGAACGCACCAGTGTTTCGGTGATTTCCAGCGCCTGTTCGCCGGTATCGGGCTGTGAAATCAACAATTCATCCAGATCAACCCCCAGTTTTTTAGCATATTGCGGGTCCAGCGCGTGTTCCGCATCAACAAAGGCACAAATCCCGCCGAGCTTTTGCATTTCGGCAATCACATGCAAGGTCAGCGTGGTTTTACCCGAGCTTTCCGGTCCGTAAATTTCAACAATCCGCCCCCTGGGCAAACCGCCAATGCCAAGCGCAATGTCCAACCCGATGGAGCCGGTCGAAACCGACTCAATTTCCGTCGCCGGATTATTTTGCCCCAGCTTCATGATCGAGCCTTTGCCAAAGCTGCGTTCAATCTGCGCCAAGGCGGATTCAAGTGCTTTTTCTTTGTCCATTTTGCGCCTGTCACCCAAGTCCAATAAAGTTTTAGCCATTTTTTCCACCTCTTATTACATACCACGCCCGTTCGGGCAATTAAGGGTTTGTTCCCCTGTTGTTCTATCTTGCACCATGGGACCAAAACAAGAACAATGCAACTAAAATTAATTCTAATTACACATTTGACCAAAATACTTTACGAGAGGTAAACTAAACCAAGAAAATTTGAATTAATTTCGGGGCCAGCCAATAATGATGATTTCTACCAAGGCAAATATTGCTTTTCTGGCAATGCCGCGCGCGGCCTCAACCAGTGTTGAACAGGCATTGCTGCCTTTTGCCGATATTGCATTCAAAGGGTTTCCTCGCTTTAAGCATATTAATTTATCTATTTATAACCTTCGCTTACGGCCCTTTCTTACAGCAAATAATTTTGCTGACATCGAAACCACCGCGCTGTTTCGCGAACCGGTATCCTGGCTAAAAAGCTGGTATCGGTATCGTTCGGACCCCAAAATCAAACTAAAACGAAACTCCACCGCAGGGCTGAGTTTTAACGAATTTGTCGAGGCATATTTAATGGATGACCTACCGGATTTTGCCAAAGTCGGTCAGCAAAGCAAGTTTGTTAAAGATAAAAATTCCGCCAACGGCATTGATCATTTGTATAAATTCGAGAACCTTGAGGGATTCAGAACCTTTCTTTCAGCACGATTCTTGAATGATTTTGAATTTGAACAAGCCAATAAATCCAGAATTCTTAAAACCGACCTGTCACCCGAGCTGCAAAAAGAACTGCGAACCCGGTTTTCCATTGATTTTGACATTTACGAATCAGCGATTTAGGCCATGATTATTCTGCAATAACCTCCGCAACCTTGTCTGTAAGGGCGACCAGCGAAAAGGGTTTTGGCAAAAAACTTGCTTCGCTAATATCTTTGCGATCATCTGAAAATGTATCCTCGGAATAGCCAGAAACAAAGATTATTTTGGTATCAGGATGGGTTTTAAGCGCTTGGCGCACCCAGCCAGGCCCGTTCAGGCCCGGCATAACAACATCCGAAATAAACAAGTCAAACCGCGCTTTGCTATCTGCCAAAACTTTCAGCGCCTGCTCTCCGCTATTGGCCTCGACCACGGAATATCCTTTTAATTTCAAGGCACGCGCAGCAAATGCACGAACCGAATCTTCGTCCTCAACCAGCAAAATATTACCTTTGGCATCGCTTTTATCCTGCTTTTCCGGTAGCTTTTTCTTTGGTTCGACTGTTGCGGCTTTGTACGAGGGTAAATATATCTCGAACTCCGAACCGTCGCCCACTATGCTTTGCACAAAGACAAAACCGCCGGTTTGTTTGACAATGCCATAAACCGTCGAAAGCCCCAGCCCCGTGCCTTCGCCAACCCGTTTGGTTGTATAAAAAGGTTCAAAGATTTTGGGCAGAATATCCGCCGGAATCCCGCAGCCCCGGTCACGGACCTTGACCAGAACATAATTTCCCGCGGGAACTGTTGCGCGGTCTCGTTTGAATTGCTTTTCCAGCACAAGGTTTTGCGTGCTGATAATAACATTGCCACCATCCGGCATCGCGTCGCGCGCATTCACCACCAGATTCATGATCACCTGTTCAAACTGCTGCACATCAACCCGAACCGGTGCCAGATGCGGGCTTTCTTCAATAATCAGGGTAACTTTTTCACCCAACAGCCGGTCAAGCAATTTTGTCAACTCGTGCAGTGTATCAATAAGGTTAACAACCTTGGGTCGCAGGGTTTGTTTGCGTGAAAACGCCAACAATTGGCGCACCAATGCCGCCGCGCGGATGGTATTTTGGCGGATCTGGATCAGATCGCCATAATCCGGATCGCCGGATTTGTGCCGTAGCAGCAACAATTCGGAATGTCCGTTAATTGCAGTCAAAAGATTGTTGAAATCATGGGCAACACCACCGGCAAGCTGCCCGACAGCCTCCATTTTCTGGCTTTGGACAAACTGGGCCTCCAGCATTTTCAATTCGGTTTTATCATTCAGGATCGCCATGCAGCAATCGCCCTCAACATAAGAAATTTTCATCAGGGAAACCTGTAAAAACACCTCGCCGCCATTAACCATACACCGGCCCATTTCTGCGGTGCGGCCGGTATTGCCTTTGGCGACCTCCTCTAGCCTTTCGCGCATAGACCGGCCCAGGCCTTCGACCAGATCGGCAAAATCATGGCCGGAAATTTGTTCCCGACCAAGAAGCTGGCGCGCGGTTAAATTGGCAAATTCGATGACACCGGAATTGCTAAGCCGGATCAACGCCACCGGCAGGGTTTCCAAAAGACTGTCCGAATACACAGTTTCGCCGCGCCGATCCAGCGCTTTGGTAGCCGGATCCGGCACTTGGCCGGTTTCATTTTTGCGAAAATAATGTTCCACAAGCAATATCGCGAAAATCACACTAAAAACAGCAAAAGCCAACCACCAGGGCATTGCCCATAGCCGTTCAGGATGGGGCACGAAAAAGGCGATAACCCCCACGGCAAAGGCAATGATGCCCGCACGCAAAAGCTGTTTGGATAATTTGAAACCTGTGTGTTTTACAATTTCCTGCACGCGCTGCCCTAATCCAAATCACTTAGAAAAGGATAAGATGCCGATAAAACACTTACAACTTATTAATTATAGTTTGATTATAATTCTTGCTAAGGTTTATTCACAAGCGTCGCGCCAAAAAACCCGTCGCCGCCGGTGGAGGGGGTCAGGTGGATTTCATCGGTTAAGGCCCAATCAGGGTTTTGAGCCATAAAATGCTGGATTCGCTGGTCATTTTCCAGATTAAACAGCGAACAGGTTGCATAAACCAGCTTTCCACCCGGTTTGACAAAATCTTTGGCCAGCCCAAGAATTTCGTCTTGCAACTGTGTTAGTTTTTCCAAGCCAGCCACGGAAAGCCGCCATTTGGAATCAGGATTGCGCCGCCACGCACCGCTGCCTGAACAAGGCGCATCAACAAGAACCAAATCGCATTGCCGCGCTAAATCCAGTTGATTGGGTGGTAAAATCTGTATTTTTGCGCCTGCACGACGGGCGCGTTCAGGCAGGTCTTTCATGCGTGACGGGTTGACATCATGGGCCAGCAACGCGCCCTGCTGTTGCATCAAAGCCGCCAAAGCCAGGGTTTTACCACCGCCACCGGCGCAATAATCCAGCACCCGCATGCCCGGTTGAACACCGGTAAACCGGGCTACTCGCTGGCTTGAAACATCCTGAAGCTCTACAAACCCGTAACGATAGGCCAAAGAACCGTTTAATTTACGCGGGTTTTGGGTAATGCGTAGCGCATCGGGTATATCGGGCAGAATATCGGTGAAAATCAAATCCCGCGCCAACAGGTTTTGCGCCTCCGCAAGCGTTGCTTTCAGGGTGTTAACCCGCAGATCAACCGGCGCCCTGCCCTGCATTGCGGTTAAAATTTCGTCAAAATTATCGCCAAGCGAGGCTTTCAGCTCAGGTTCAAGAAAATCGGGAAAATCCAGCCGGACAGGGTCTGGCGCGGGTTGCGGGTTTTGCAGAACCCCGGCCTCTGCATCGCTTAAAGCTGCTGGCGCAAACCCTTCGCCGGTAAAAAGATCGTTCAGGTTCACCTGCCCCCGAAACTGATGCGCCACAACAATAGCGCGGCCATTCATAGCACCACCAAGATGCGACAAAGAACGCTTTTGCCGCAAACAATCATACACAATATCACGAATAGAGGCCCGGTCTTTTGACCCTGCATATCGGCTGGCACGCGCCCAGCGCGTCAGCGCGCGTTCAGCGGGTTCGCCAGCCAAAATCTGGTCAAGCAATTGAATGGCAGCGGAAAGGCGGGCGGATGGCGTCATATATCAGGATTTGCCAGCCTTACCGGCGCGGCGCAAGCGGTATTTGGCGTTTATCGGCACAGAAAATTACAATTATCTGTTTGAAGCAAAGCCGCTATGCAGAACCGGCCCACCGAAAGAAAACATACAGGGTTAGAAAGACCGGTATAAAATAACGGTTTTGATTGTAATATCCACCTACCCCACCCTGTAATTCGGGCTTTCGCGGGTGATCTGCACATCATGCACATGGCTTTCTTGCAAACCGGCCCCCGTGATTTTAACAAATTTGCAGCCGGTTCGCATAGCATCGATTGTGCCATTTCCGGTATAGCCCATGGCGGCGCGCAAGCCACCAACCAGTTGGTGCAATACCGACGCAGCGGGGCCTTTATAGGCCACCTGCCCCTCGATGCCCTCGGGCACCAGTTTGTCATTACTGACTTCTTTTTGAAAATACCGGTCGGCAGATCCGCGCGCCATGGCCCCAACCGAGCCCATGCCGCGATAGGCTTTGAAACTGCGGCCCTGATACAGAAACAATTCACCGGGGGCTTCGTCCGTGCCTGCCAGCATTGATCCGATCATTGAACAAGACGCGCCGCCAGCAATTGCCTTGGCAAAATCACCGGAAAATTTGATGCCGCCATCGGCAATCACCGGCTCGCCGGTTTTGGCGGCCTCGGCGGCGCAATCGGAAACAGCCGTTAATTGCGGCACGCCAACCCCTGCAACAATGCGCGTGGTGCAAATAGACCCGGGGCCAATGCCAACCTTTACCGCATCCGCACCGGAATGGATCAAAGACCGGGTAGCAGCCGCCGTGGCCACATTGCCCGCCATGATCTGCACGCTGCCAAATCGCAGCTTTAGCCGCTCGACAGCCTTGCCAACACTGGCCGAATGGCCGTGCGCGGTATCAATAACAATCAGATCAACACCGGCATTCACCAGTTCAACAGAGCGTTCAAACCCCGCATCCCCCACAGTCGAGGCCGCCGCAACCCGTAAACTGCCGCTATCGTCTTTGCAGGCCATCGGGTTCAGCACTGCCTGTTCAATGTCTTTCAGGGTTAACAATCCGGTTAGCTGGTTGTCAGCATTGACGATAAGCAGTTTTTCAATGCGCCGTGCTTCCATCAGGCTGCGGGCCTCGTCGCGATCAAACGGTTCGCGCAGCATTGCCAGATTATCAGCCGACATCATGACCTTAACCGGTGTATTATCATCTGAGGCAAAGCGCATATCGCGATTGGTAACAATGCCCAGCACTTGCCCGTTTTCGCCAACCACCGGAAATCCGGTTACCTTATAACGCTCGCACAAAACCTTGGCATCAGCCAAAGTTTGGTCGGGCGTCAAGGTGATGGGCGCATAAACCACCCCTGATTCAAACCGCTTAACGCGCCGCACTTGGCGGGCCTGTTCCTCGATATCCAGATTGCGGTGCAACACCCCCATGCCCCCGGCCTGCGCCATGGCAATCGCCATATTGCTTTCGGTCACGGTATCCATGGCCGAGCTAAGCAGCGGGATATTCATGGCAATGGATTTGGTCACAAATGTGCGGGTATCAGCGGTGGTAGGCAACACATCGGACGCCCCCGGAACCAGCAATACATCATCAAAGGTAAGCGCCTCACGAATGTCCATCGGGACCTCCAAATTCAGGTTCGTATAGGCACGTCTCTATTTCATGAAAACACAGGTTTGGAAACCCCTATAGGGTTTCCAGTTCATATTGAATCGCAATTCACTGCCTTTCGCTTCGCTCAAACGTGAATTGCAATAAATTTTATTCACAAGAACTGGAAACCCTTAAGCCACCGAGGCGGCCGTCTTTTTCGCCAAACCGCCGCTGATCCAGGCCTTTGATGTTTTCCAGACGATATACAAAATAAACGGCGTGCCGATGGCAAGGGTGGCTATTAACAAAGTTGTTGCAACCAAATTCGCCCCGCCGCCAAGGGTCATGATCTGCAAATTGGCAAATGTAGCGATTGGAAAGGTAAAGCTGCCCCAGATCGGCGTCCAGCCACCGCTGGTCAACCACATCGCCACCGACAAAAGCCCCAGCGCCACCCCGACCGACAGCCAGTAAAACAACGTATAGGCCCAGATAATATCAAGCTGCAAAAACGCCATGGCAAACAGGCTGGTCGGGGCCAGCACAATCGCAACCGATGGCCGCAGCGGCACCGGCGGGCGCACCCGCACCAGCTTTGCACCATAGCCAAGCGTAATCGCCACATAAGGCACCATCGCCGCCATCGCCAGCCAAAAGCTTTCGGTGACATAGCCAAGCGGAATACCGGCAACCGGCCCAACAATTGGCCCGACAAAAGCCAGATATTGAAACGGCGAAAATTTGCGCGCATCCGGCGAACCGGTTATGATTGAATATGCCACCAGCCCCGTGGCCACATAATAAACCACCACCCCGATCCACCAGACCTCATGCGCCCGCACTCCGAGCGGCAGCAATGCCGCTGCCAATAGCATAATCGCCATCGGAAATGCTGCAACACCGGCCCGCGCGGGCGGCATTTTCAAATCTTCCAGTATCGCCTTTGGCCGCCGTAAGCCTTTGGCAAAATACGAGGCGGCAAAAAACAGGAAAAACGCGGTTGAAATCCCTAACAGCATATCGCCGATTTCCTCGGGAATTACCGAAATATAGGAAACATTGCGCCACGCCAACGCCAACCCCATAAACCCGAGCGCCACAGGAAAAATCGCCGGTGGCGTGCTGCGCCATAAAGAAGTCTTTTTTAACATTTGTCATCCCCAGTCCTATACATATTGCATAAGCTGAATGTCAGGTAAATTGCAAGCATTTCCTGTCGCTGGGATATCCGGATAAAAATATTGCAAAAACCCTGTTTTCACACCAGATTGCGAGCAAGAAATTCTAAATTTGCATCATTAATTGCCTCGATCTGGCCCTCAAGCCCGCCAAAGCAGGAAAACCCGCTTTCATGGTCTTTGCTGATTGTCGCAAGCAACCGGGTAATCGCCGATGAGCGGTATTTGGATTTAGCGTTATCAAGCCTTGGCAACGGCATCAGTTTTGAAAGGGTCAGGCTTGCTTTATTGATGTAACAAGGGATGGAAATATTGGCGTTCATGAATCTACCATAGTCACACCCGCGACCATCTTGTTCGATAAGATAGGAGTATTTCCTTTGCTTGAGCGCAGAAACATGTGCATGAACCCGAAACCCCACATGAATATCCGCATCATCATAGACATCCAGACCATGATCGGAATCTTCGTATATTGCCAGATAATCAAGGCTTTCCTTATCAAGCCACCCCCGAAAGCCCGACTGGCCATGCAGTGCGATGACAATTTTTGCCTTGGGAAATATTTCTTGTAAACCGAAATACAGTTCACGAAATTCGTGTAAAAAAGAACGCCAGTAATGCGGGTCAGATATCACAATCTTTTCTATCGGTTTTGAGGGTTCGAACTTTCTTGCACTGAAACGTTCGTCATAAAAGGCAATATCACCCAGATTTTCACTCTGCAAACCAAGCCTGGTGCAAAACTCCTGTGTCATGCAGCCGCGTGCTGAAAACCCGCGCGATTTTTGGTTCAACTCGTTCAAAAGTTCACGGCTCTGGCGAGAAAAATGCTTTGGTGCAAGCATTTTCTTTTTATGAACCGGCAGCTGGGTACCCGCTGCCAAAACCGTAAACGGAATGCCTGACCGGATTATTTCATCGATATACGGATAGATTTTGCTTGCCATATTGCGATCGCGAATGGCAAGGCAGGCAAAAACCAGATGATCCTGAGCAAGCAGTGATTCACGAATATCCTCCCATTTGTCAGCACGAAAAAACTGGGTTATTTGACTGTCGGGCAGCACCTTTTTGATCGCATCTTCGCTGCATCTGGAAATCAGGTAATCACCAATATTTTTAGAACCGGTTTTTGGAAAAGTCGATATTATGCCAATTTTCATTATTCGCCCCCTTGGGGTCCATTACCCTTAAACCCGATCGCCACCACAAATTTTTCCGAACTGTCCTTGCGGCTGGCAGGGGGTTTAACATGGGCGACTTTGGTGAAATTGGCTCGCAATATTTTCATCACGCTTTCCTCGGCCCCGCCCGCCAGCACCTTGGCCACAAAAGTGCCGTCTTTTTCCAGCACCTCCAGCGCGAATTCCAGCGCTACTTCGATCAGCGCCATGATGCGGATATGATCCGCGCCCTTATGCCCCGATGAAAACGGTGCCATATCCGACATCACCACATCGGCCTTGCCCCCCAGCCAGCCGCGCACTTTTTGATCAGCGTCATTTTCCAGAAAATCCAGCACATGTATTTCCGCACCCGGAATAAATTCGACCTCTTGCAAATCAATGCCCAGCACCGTGCCAACCCGTTTGCCTTTGCGTTCATTCAGCGCATTCACCCGCTGCACCGCAATCTGGCACCAGCCGCCGGGCGCACAGCCCAGATCAACCACCCGCGCGCCGGGCACCAGAAACCGGTATTTATCATCCAGTTCTTCAATCTTGAATGCGGCGCGCCCACGATAACCCTCGCGCTGGGCGCGTTGCACATAGGGGTCATTCAACTGGCGCTCCAACCATAGCGTAGACGACAATTTGCGGCCTTTGGCGGTTTTTACCCGCACCCGCAAATCACGTGTGCCACGGCCCGAGGTGTTCTTTTTCTTTGGCGGTTTCATCTTATTTCTTTCCAAATACGCCATCGGCGTTCATCATTGAATATAACATACCTTCGCGCAAACCACGATCGGCCACACGGATTTGTTCGGTTGGCCAGATGCGCAAAATAGTCTGCAAAATCGCTGCGCCAGACATAATCAATTCGGCACGGTCTTTGCCAATTCCGGCTGAGGCAATGCGCCCCTCCGGCCCCAGTGCCAGAAAATGCGAGATCACCCTGTCCACATCCACCGCCCCCATTTCCATGCCATCCACCTTGTTACGATCATAGCGCGTCAGCCCCAGATGCACCGCGCCAACGGTGGTAACCGTTCCCGAAGTGCCGATCATTTGCAACCCCTCCAGCAGGTCAGCGCTATCATCCAGATAGGGGCCGAATTCCGCGATGTTTTCCTCAAAATACCAGGACATCAGGGCAAAGCGCGCTGCGTCATCCTCAACATCCGAATACCGCTCCAGCAAGGTCGCAACCCCGAGCGGCACCGATATCCAGTCAACCACCCTGGCCCCCGGAATATCACGCAAAGCCTTTTTTGCCATGCTTGGTTTCAGATGCATCATGGCGCTAACCCGATCAATGGCCGCGACTTCGGCAATATCTATCCAGATCAATTCCGTAGACCCGCCACCAATATCAATCACCAATACCTGCTTGGCCTCATGGCTAACCAGTGGCGCGCAACCGACAACCGCCAAACGGGCTTCTTCGGCGGGGTTGATAATTTCAAGCTTTAGCCCGGTTTCATTACGAATCCGCGCCATGAATTTTTCGCCATTTACGGCGCGGCGACAGGCCTCGGTGGCGATCAGGCGTTTTTGCTTAACCCCGTGGAGTTTGATTTTCCGCGCGCAAACATGCAGGGCCTGAATGGTGCGGTTTATACCGGCATTGGAAAGCGATCCGGTGCGTTCCAGCTCCACCCCCAGACGCACCGATTTTGAAAACGCATCCACAACCTCAAAATGCCCACCGGCAGGTTGGGCGATCAGCATTCTGCAACTGTTGGTGCCAAGGTCGAGCGCCGCATAAAGCGGTCCTCCGCCATGCTGCTTGCCCTGCCCAGATGGGCGCGCATTTTTCATTGTGTCAATCCGGGCGCGAACCTGTTGCCCGCGCGTTTGACATCAGGATAGTGCAGCGCGTTAACTTACGCAACCAGCCCGCCAGCCTGCGTCGACAATGCTTTGATCGGCACGCCAAGCCCCTGACAGATATCATAGGTCAGATCGGGGTTGTTCAGCGTGTAAAAATGGAAATGACCTACGCCCTCGTCGCGCAGCTCGTCACACATTTCAACCGCGATGGCTGTGGCCAAAATCGTTGATTCTTGGGTGTTTTGCGCATTGCCAAAGGCCTGATGCATCCAGTCAGGCACAGATGTTGCACAACGGGCGGCAAATTTGACCATTTTGCCAAAATTCTCGACCGGCAAAATACCGGGCAGGATCGGCACATCAATGCCCGCCGCCACGCATTTATCACGAAACCGCAAAAATGTATCGTTTTCAAAGAAAAACTGCGTGATGGCCTCGGAAGCCCCCGCATCGATTTTGCGTTTCAGATTGTCAATATCGGCTTGCTCGCTGGCTGCCTCGGGGTGTTTTTCCGGATAAGCCGCGACCGAGATTTTGAAATCGCCAATATCGTGCAGGGCCGAGACCAGCTCGGCCGCAGATTGAAACCCGTCGGGATGGGGTTCAAACCTATCAGCACCTTTGGGTTTATCGCCGCGCAAGGCCACAATCCGGGTTGCGCCCAGCTTGGCATAACCCCGCGCCACATCCAGCGTTTCCTGCCGCGTGGCGCCAACACAGGTCAGATGCCCGGCAATATTCAGCCGCGCCCGATCCCGAATGGTTAACATCGCCGCATTGGTGCGTTCCCGCGTGGTGCCCCCCGCGCCGTAAGTCACCGACACAAAGTCAGGCCCAAGCGGCGCTAGCCGTTCGACTGATCGCCATAAGCGCAGGTTTGCCTCAGCATTATGTGGGGGGAAAAATTCGAAAGACAGGCCAAGGGCCCGTTTATTTGTTTCTGTTTGCATCGGTCCATACCGTCAATGAGTTTTGCTGTATCGGCGTTTTTGCACGAATTCCGCGACCGATCAAGACCCAAAAGCGACATTCTGGCAATTTTGGGCATTTTACATCTGTCGCCAATTGGTGTTAGCACGTCGCCCCGAACCTTTGGAAACCACCGGTATCAAAGCTAAGGTTGCAGAAAATGAAAGGGTCAAAATGGCAAATATGGTAATCGTTTACTGGCGTGATATTCCCGCGCAAGTCATCGTTGGCAAAGGCCGTCGCGCCGCCAAAATCCAGCTACCCGAGCGCTTTGAACAGGCCATCGATCGTTGCGCCATGAAAATCGGCGCAAAAGGCGATGATGACTATCTGGCCGAATGGCGCAAATCAGCGCCCGTAAACGTCGAAGGCAGTGACCAGGATGTCGCGAATGCAACAGCAGCGCGGTTGATTGACGAATATGACCAAGACAAGATCAAAACCCTGATTAACAATGACGGCTGGGAAACCCCCTGAACCCCATGCAATGCTGGAGAAATATGATGGCTTCGATATTCAGATTTCCACATAAATCAACACCCGTTCCAACGGGTGGTCTGGCACCGTTTTTGCAAGGTTTTTCTATCGAGGTCATGCCGCGCACAGCTGCCAAAATCAAAGATTTCCGCAGCATTCTGCCTAAAGGCACCCGCGTCTATATTGCCCATCTTGCCGGCACGCCGATTGACGAAATGCTGACCACCGCCAAGCGTATTTCCGATCAGGGATTTGCGGTTATGCCGCATTTTCCAGCCCGCATCATTGCCGACAAAAACACCCTTGAAAACTGGGTGCAGCGCTATGCCGATATAGGCATCAGCCAAGCCCTGCTTTTGGCCGGTGGCCTAACCACCCCCGAGGGCGATTTCAGCGATTCGATGCAGCTGCTTTCCACAGGGGTTTTTGATAAATACGGGTTTGAGCGCCTACATGTTGCAGGCCACCCCGAGGGCAACCGCGACATTGACCCGTCGGGCGGTGACAAAGCCGTGATGGACGCGATTCGCTGGAAAAACGATTTCCAAAATCGCAGTGATGCCAAAATGGCCATTGCCACGCAGTTTTGCTTTGAATCCAAACCGGTGATTGACTGGGCCAACCGCTTGCAGGCCGAGGGTATCTCTCTGCCCATCCATATCGGCATTGCCGGCCCTGCAAAGCTGCAAACCATGATCAAATTCGCCATGGCTTGCGGTGTTGGGCCATCTTTGCGGGTGTTGACCCGCCGCGCCAAAGACCTGAGCAAACTGGTGATGCCGTTTTCGCCCGAGGGTATTTTGACAGAACTCGCCGCACATAAGGCCGCGAACCCCGGGTTCAACATCGAATCCGTGCATTTCTTCCCGCTTGGCGGCATTACCAAAACCACCGATTTTATTACCGAACATACCGCTGCGGCCCCTGCCGCTGCCCGCGCTTAAGGAAAACCCTATGACCCGCACCATCGTTGAATCCGCCACCAAAACCGCCATTATCGGCTTTGACCAACCGTTTTGTGTGATCGGCGAACGCATTAACCCAACGGGGCGCAAAAAACTGGCGGCAGAACTGGAAGCAGGCGATTTTTCCACGGTTGAAGCCGATGCACTGGCGCAAGTCGCCGCTGGTGCCACCATGCTGGATATCAACGCAGGCGTGGTTTACAATTCCAACCCCAACCCCAATGAAACCGAACCGCCATTGATGCAAAAAATGATCCTTATGGTGCAGGGACTGGTTGATATTCCGCTATGCATCGACAGCTCGGTTACCGCCGCGCTTGAGGCCGGATTGCAAGTTTGCAATGGCCGCCCGCTGGTTAATTCGGTCACCGGCGAAGAAGAAAAGCTGGAGGCAATCCTGCCGCTGATCAAAAAATACAACGTGCCCGTTGTGGCGATTTCCAATGATGATACCGGCATTTCCGAAGACCCCGAAGTGCGTTTTGCAGTTGCTAAAAAAATTGTGGAGCGCGCCGCCGATTATGGCATCCCCGCCCATGACATCGTCGTTGACCCGCTGGTGATGCCGATAGGCGCGATGGCCACGGCTGGCTTGCAAGTGTTTGAACTGGTTCGCAAATTGCGCATGGAACTAGGCGTGAACACCACCTGCGGCGCATCCAATATCAGCTTTGGCCTGCCCAATCGCCATGCGGTTAATGCGGCATTTCTGCCGATGGCGATCGCGTCAGGCATGACCAGCGCCATTATGAACCCGACCCATAGCATTGAAATGGACGCCATTCGCGCCGCCAATCTGCTAACCAATAATGACCCCCATGGCGGCGTTTGGATCGGCGCCAATCGCCCGCCAGCGGCCGAGGGCACCACCCCGCGCCGCCGCCGTCGTCGCGGTTAGGTTTTTACGACCTGCAACGGCAAGATAAACATCAAAAGAAATAAAAGATTGCCCAGTCCGTTCAAATAGGCTTGGGCAACCTTTCGACCCTGCGGTATCGACAATAAACCAACCAAAACATTGTTTGATTTTAGGATTGGCCATAAAAAAACGCGACCAATGCCGCGCCTTTTCCGATAAATGAATTTGGATTTATTCCATCATCGCACTAATTGCATCGGAGGTGAAAATGTAATCATCCCCCGGGGCTGCGGCATGGCAGGCAATACAGCCAACATTTGCGCCTTTGGCCACCCGTCCGGCCAATTGCATACCCATCGGGTTTTTGTCCAAGGTGCCATCGGGCAGATATTTAACCCAGAACCAATCTTGATTGTCTGCGTCATAGCCTGCTTCGCGCCGGAACATTACCGTGAATGCGCCCAGATGGTCTGCGGGGTTTGACAGCACTTGGTCAATGCTTATCCCTTCGGGACCATAATTGCGTTTAACAATCAAATCACCTGTTTGACCGCCAATGGTGGCGGTGGTGTAAAAAGTTTCCAGCATCATGCCGTGGGGGTCGATGCCTTCATAGGGGAAAGACATAATCTGGTTTTCCCCCGCTAGGTTCAGATCAACCATGGCTGCCCAAACTTCGGCAGCATAGGCTGCGTCTGCTTCGGTGCCAAAGGGTGCTTCTTGTGCAAATGCCGACCCTGCTGGCATTACAGCGGCGGTTACGGCTGCAAATACAAATTTTTTCATACCTAATTCTCCTGCTTTTTTGATTGATGCGCCACCTTAACGTGAACAAATTGTCGCAGGGGTAAACTCCTGTTCACGTCCGGTCACGCTCAGACGACCAGAAAATGAATGGTTTGTGAACAAGTGTGCATGGCGTAAATCAAAATCTGCGTCATACTTGTGAAACACCCACAGGAGGTCAAAATGCGTTTAACCCTGCCCATTGCCCTAAGCCTTTCGGTTCTTGCTGCCGCTGCCAGCAGCCAATCCATTGGTGACCTGACCGCCGGGGAAAAGGTTTTCAAAAATTGCGCGGGGTGCCATCAGGTTGGTGACACAGCCCGCAACGGTGTCGGGCCAGTGTTGTCAGATGTTGTCGGGCGGGTTGCTGGCACCTATACCGATTTCCGTTATGGCAGCGATATGATTGCCGCAGGCGTGGCGGGGCTGGTCTGGACCCCCGACCAAATGTTTGAGTATCTGGAAAACCCCCGCGATTTTCTGCGGGCTTTCCTGAACAATGACCGCGCTCGGGCAAAAATGAGCTTTCGTCTACGTCGTGAACAAGACCGGCTAGACGTAATCGCCTATCTGGCCAGCTTTGAAATCGCCGCGCTATCCAGCAATATTTGCGTGACAAATAATTCTGATGAAAGCTATTTCTTTGCGGTGGATGATGGCGGCACAGCCTCAAACAGCAGGGTCACCGCGCAGCTTGCCCCGGGTGAAAGCCTTTGTAATGCGGCTAAAAACCCAACCGGTGGCTTTGTCAGCGTATTTGAAAATGCTCAAGCGCTGGAGGGTTGCTCTCGGCTTGTAAACGCAGGCGAAAGCGATGATCTGGTAAGTTACGCCGAATTTGACCGGTGCCGATGGGTTTCCCATAGCGGCTAGGCCGAAAACAGCGGCTATCCTGCCGGTAATTGGCTTTTCAACCGGCTTGGATTAGATACACTCCTACAGAATCAAACCGGAGTGTTTCCATGTCCAAAGACCCGTTGGTGATCTTCACCCCCTCCGGCAAACGCGGCAATTTTGCCGTTGGCACACCGGTGCTGACTGCCGCGCGCAAACTGGGCGTTGATCTTGATTCTGTGTGCGGTGGTCGCGGTATATGCTCCAAATGCCAGATCACGCCCGGCTTTGGTGAGTTTCCCAAACATGGTGTGACCGTTGCCAAAGATGCGCTGTCGGACTGGAACGCGGTTGAGGAACGTTATGACAGCATTCGCGGCCTTGCAAAGGGTCGCCGGCTGGGCTGTCAGGCGCTAATCCAAGGTGATGTAATCATTGATGTGCCCGCAGAATCGCAAGTGCATAAACAGGTGATCCGCAAACGCGCCGAGGCCCGTGATATTACCATAAACCCCGCCACAAAGCTGTTTTATGTCGAGGTGGAGCAGCCAGATATGCACGAACCTTCGGGCGATCTGGAACGGCTGAAAACCGCGCTATTTGGCCAATGGCAGCTAAGCAACCTGGTTAGCAACACGGCGATCTTGCAACAGCTTCAACCGGCCTTGCGAAAAGGTAAATGGGCGGTCACTTGTGCCATTCACGAACCGACCAATAAAATCCTGCATGTCTGGCCGGGCTATTTTGAAGGGCCGCTTTACGGGCTGGCGATTGATCTTGGCTCTACCACCATTGCCGCGCATCTTTGCGATATTTATAGCGGCGAGGTGCTGGCGTCATCCGGCCTGATGAACCCGCAAATCCGCTTTGGCGAAGACCTGATGAGCCGGGTTTCCTATGTGATGATGAACCCCGGCGGCGATGTGGAAATGACCAAAGCCGTGCGCGAGGCGATTAACACGTTAATCACGCAAATCGCCGACCAAGCAGAAATTGACCCGCAGCATATTTTCGAGGCGGTTTTGGTGGCCAATCCGGTCATGCATCACCTGTTTTTGGGCATTGATCCGGTGGAGCTCGGCCAAGCGCCTTTTGCTTTGGCCACGGCCGATAGCCTGACCATTCCCGCGATTGATCTTGAAATAAATATGCACCCGCAAGCGCATTTTTATATTCTGCCCTGTATCGCGGGCCATGTCGGGGCCGATGCGGCAGCGGTGGCATTATCCGAGGAACCAGACAAATCCGATGATCTGGTATTGATTGTCGATGTTGGCACCAATGCCGAAATTCTGCTGGGCAATCGCGAACGGGTCTTGGCCTGTTCCTCGCCCACCGGCCCGGCATTTGAAGGCGCGCAAATCTCCAGCGGACAGCGCGCCGCGCCCGGTGCGATTGAAAAACTGCGCATTGATCCGGTGACCAAAGAACCGCGTTACCGCGTGATTGGTTCGGATATCTGGTCTGACGAGGCTGGGTTTGATACCGCGACCCTTTCCTCGGGCATTACCGGTATTTGTGGCTCGGGCATTATCGAGGCCGTGGCCGAAATGCGCATGGCGGGCATTCTGGATGCCAGCGGCCTGATCGGATCAGCAGTGCAAACCGGCACTGAACGATGCATTGTGGACGGGCGCACCAATTCTTATGTGATCTTTGACGGCACCGCAGATGGCGGCCCGCTAATCACCGTTACCAATGGCGATATTCGCGCCATCCAGCTGGCCAAAGCCGCGCTTTATGCAGGGGCGCGTTTGTTGATGGATAAATTCGGGGTTGATACGGTTGACCGCGTGGTGCTGGCGGGCGCGTTTGGTGCCCATATTTCACCATTACACGCCATGGTGCTGGGTATGATTCCTGATTGCCCGCTTGAAAAAGTAACCTCGGCTGGCAATGCCGCTGGCACCGGCGCGCGCATTGCTTTGCTGAATTCCAAAGCGCGGGCTGAAATTGAAGCCACTGTGCGTAAAATTGAAAAAATCGAAACGGCGGTGGAACCCAAATTCCAGCAGCATTTTGTCGAGGCATCCAGCATCCCCCACGCTACCGCCCGGTTTCCATTGCTGAAATCGGTGGTATCCCTGCCCGATGTTTCGTTTAATACCAATTCCGGAGATAGCGGACGCAGGCGTCGGCGGCGTTAAATCGCGCCCATTCCCATAACCACAACCCCGATGGCGACAATCACGCTGGCGACCAGCCGCAGCCGCCATGGGCGTTCGCCCAGTAGCACAACGCCAATCAGCGCCGCGATCACCACCGAGGTTTCGCGCAAGGTTGAAACCATGGCCAGCGGTGCCATTGATTTAACGTAAATCACCAGCCCATATGCCAGCGCCGAAACCAGCCCACCGGTTAACCCCAATATCCATATTCGGCGCGGTAATGCAAAACTGCGCTTACCCATGCTGCCAAAAATGAACACTGCGGCGAGGCCCTCGAATATAAACAACCAACCGATATACCCGGTGGCACTGCCCGCCAGGCGCACACCCAGCCCGTCCACCAATGAATAGCTGGCGATCATCACGCCCGTGCCCATTGCCGCCAAAACCGCAATACCGGATACTTTGCCACCAAACAGATTGCCCGACAGCAAAAATATCCCGCCCGAGGCCGTCAGCACCCCCAGCCACGCCATTACCGGCAGGGTTTCTCCGGCAAAAAACTGCGCGCCCAAGGCGACTAAAACCGGCGACATGCCCCGCGCAATCGGGTAAACTTGGCTTAAATCCCCGAGCCTGTAGGATTGGTAAAGCAAATAATAATAGCCAAAATGAATAAGGGTTGACGCGGCAATAAAACCCCAACTGGCGATATCCGGTATCGGGCTATTAAGCGCTAGCATAATGCCAAAGGCGACATGCCCGACATTCAACAACCCAAGCACCGCCAAACGGTCAGTGGCGGATTTTATCAATGCATTCCATGTGGCGTGCAACAGCGCTGCGAATAACACAATGGAAATGGCTGAAAGGGTCATAAAGGCATTTCGTAAATGGGGTGCTGCCAGTCAAATACTGGCTTTTGAAACCATACAGAACCCCATGCAAAGGGCAATGAGTTTAAGGCTTGCGAGCCAGCCGATCCATGGTTTTGAAAATCATTGGCTTAAAAACACTATGAAGACGCGCCAGCAAACGCATTTCCAAACCAATCGGGATTTCAAAGCGGGTTTTGTCAATGCCGCGCAGCAATTTGATGGCAACTGCATCCGCTGTAAAGGTTTTGGCGGATGTCGTGATCGCGCGGGTCTCAGCGCTAATGCTGGCAAATTCATCCACCAGCATCTGGGTATCGGTGTTGGGGGGATAGGCGATGCTAACCACGATACTCAGCGATTTCAGCTCTGCCCGCATCGATTCCGCAAAACCCCGCAGGGCAAATTTTGACGCGCAATAGGCCGAATGACCCTGAATGCCAACATAAGCCGCACCCGAACCCACAAAAACCAACCTGCTGCCGGGCTGCATGATTTTTACCGCTGCACGGGTGATTTCAACCACCGAAAAAAAATTGACCTCCATCTGGTTGCGAAAGCTTTGCTGGGAAAGCTCCGCCAGCAAACCCGGTTCGGCAATGCCCGCATTAAGCACCAGAATATCCGGTGGTCCATTTGCCTTGATCGCAGCCAAAAAACCCTGCGCTGGTCCATCAGCCATATCACAGGCAAAATGCTGCCCAACCGGCCCTGCACTGCGCGAAAGGTTGGACACAACAGCACCGCGCTTATGCAAAAGCCGGGCAAGACACAGGCCAATGCCCCGTGAGGCACCGGTGATAATCACATGTTGGTTTTTCATGAACCCAATCTGTGCCGCGTTTACTTAACAACAGGTTAACGCGCCGGAGATCGGTCTCCGCGCAGGTATTTAATTGCATCCGGATAATCAAAAGCCAGCGAAATCGCATCAATGATCAATAAAACCCAAAGGAAAACCCCGAATGCAGCCGAGCCTTCGGGGCGGGCAAAAACCAACCATAAAACCAGAAGGGTCCAAGGCAGCAAATGCGGAAACGCCATCAATTTCGAGAACCCGCGATCATAAATAATCACCGGCAGGTTGGGCAGCATCGCGCCAATCGCTAAAACCGCAATCCAGATCCCCATAGGTTCATTAATGAAGAAAATCGCCGCCATATTGACCGGTGCCAAGACAAAAAACACCCAGATTTGCACCCAAACCGGCATCGCCCTGTAAGAGAAATATATGGTTCTTAACACTTTGCATTTCCAGTTTTTGTTTGTGTTTATTTGCTAATGATACCCGCCTGTGCAAATAAATATACGCTTTTTTGAAATCACTCTTCATGCAGCTCTTGGGTATAGTGTTGCCGAAAATCTCGCCTTGCATTGCATAAATAGAAAAAATGGAATATATTTAGCCTCTCTAAAATAATCGCAATACATTGCAAGCAAGCGAAACAACTTATGCCTGATACCGATATTGTTATAACCGAAATAATGTATGATCCGGATAATTCGCTTCCGGATAATAATTATGAATGGGTTGAAATCCTGAATACGGGCGCCGGGCCAGTATCGCTAA
>JAKITE010000079.1 GCA_021648225.1 Paracoccaceae bacterium | reverse complement strand
TTCCCCTTGCAGAGCCAATCCGACCTAACTAAAAGGCCCATGTGTTGGGGTGTAGCCAAGTGGTAAGGCAATGCTTTTTGGTAGCATGTATCGTAGGTTCGAATCCTACCACCCCAGCCAAACACTTCCCTATTCCCGAGAGCATGCGTCACAGAGTGGATAAAACGCGTGTTATCCGCGCGGGTTGGAGCGGTGGGGTGGTATGAGAGACGTATCACATGCGCCAATAATGACCTATTTCAGGGTAAAGTCTCGATAGGTCATTTCGGCGATACACATGTGCTGTTGACAGGATCGAGAATCTTGCAGTTTGTAGGCTCAGAGCGCAGCGATTAGGTCGCGTTGCGCGTTCCAGTCAGCGGGCAGCTTGTGACGCAATAGCCAATTCGAGGTCAAACCAAGTGGCTGGCGTCCTTCAACAATTTGTTTGACAATGTCCGGCGCAAGCAGTGCCCATTCTGTAACTTGCTGAATACGGCGTTTGGACGTTTTGTCTTTGGCTGCAATCTCATCAAAGGTTTTACCAGACTTAATCATTACCAGCCAGTTATGCGCATCTGCGATATTGCGTATTAGAGCCTCGTCTATCTCCGGTGATTTGTCGCCGATTATCAGTTTGGTTTCAACACCGCGCTTGCGCATTTGAAAGGGTCTGGTGACGAGGATTGCATCCGGCGTGAGACGACCCAGGTCGATTTGCAAAAAGTTGATCAGGGCATTGGAATCAAGATGAATCGTTATTTTGCCCGCAGTGATGTCTATCCGCTCAATCAGCACGAACAGATTTGTCTGCGTTGAGGTGACCAATTCCACTTCAGCCCTGATCCGGAGAATTTCTTCTGATGTCAGGTCTGTTACTATTGATGGCGTTGCGGCTTTTGCCAGATGTTCTTGAATTGCTTTTTCTATCTGCCGTTCCAGTTGCAGTGCAGGCAATCGCCAGCCCGATTTATCTTTTTCTCCCGCCTGTTTTACCAAGCGATGCGAGATATAATAACGATGACGTTTACCTCCCTTGCTGGAATGACTCGGCGTAAGACGATCACCGGTTTCATCAAAGAGTTTGCCAATCAGGGGAGAGGGATCCTTTACCTTTTTGCCATCGCCTCGTTTGTATGCGGCTTTCACTTGCAACTTTGTCTGAACGTCATCCCATACAGCCGGTTCAATAATCGCCTTGTGCAGCCCGTCATATGTTTTGTCACGGTGACGTATTCTTCCAGCATATATCGGATTAGTCAGAATATGATGAATATGGCCACGGTCCAGTGCAACATCGCCGGACCGGACTCCATTTTTATTAATCCGTTGTGTTGAGCGTAGGCCCAATTGTGCTGCCTGAATCGCTACTTCCTTTGCGGTCCTGTGTTTGTCATACAGTTCATACAGCTTTCGAACGGTTTGGGCCTCGTTGTCGTTTATCTCCAATGTTCGGCCAGCCGCATTGTAGCCAAGCGGCACCATGCCTCCCATCCACATACCCTTTTTCTTTGAGGCCGCAATCTTGTCTCTAATTCTCTCGGCTGCAACCTCCCGCTCGAACTGGGCAAAGCTTAACAAAACATTGAGCGTCAGGCGCCCCATGCTTGTGGCGGTATTGAAGGATTGCGTCACTGATACAAAAGAAGCATCCGCTGCATCCAGTCGATCAACCAGTTTGGCAAAATCCCCGAGTGATCTGGTCAGCCTGTCGATCTTGTAAACGAGTTATAGCCGAAAGTTAGTGACGGCCCGGATGGGCGGCATATCATGGCGTTGTTAGGACGCCGCGATTCTCAAAGAGAAAAGGATATGCCACATGAGCAAGAATACAGTTATCGACTTCACAAAACCAAGCCATTTTTCACCTGACCCGCTGACGGATGTTTTGCGAGCAGGTGCGCGGGAGCTTCTAGCGACGGCGATCCGTGCCGAGGTTTCCGAATTTATGGCGAGCCACGCCATGCTGCTGGACGATGAAGGCCACCAGCGTCTGGTGCGCCACGGTTTTTTGCCGGAGCGCGAAGTTTTGACCGGGATCGGCAAGGTGGCAGTTCAGGTTCCCCGGGTGCGGGATCGTGGCTCAAACGCGGATGGCTCGAAGGTTCGTTTCAATTCGTCGCTTGTGCCGCCCTATTTACGCAAGGCGAAATCTGTTGAGGAATTGCTGCCGTGGCTTTACCTCAAAGGCATCTCTACGGGGGATTTCAGCGAGGCCTTGGCGGCCCTTGTAGGGCCGGACGCCGGTGGTTTGTCGGCCTCGACGATCACGCGATTAAAGTCGACTTGGCGGGATGAATATGAAGCGTGGCGCAAGCGCGATTTGACAGGAAAGCGCTACGTCTATATTTGGGCCGATGGCGTCTACTTCAACCCGCGGCTGGACGATGATCGTCAATGTATGTTGGTTATTACCTTGCGCAGCATGGCTATTTCTCTTTCCAGGTCCGATTGGACAGAAGGCTCAGGTAAAGTTGTCCGATCTTGCCGAACCCATCGGCTCAATGTTGAAAACCCAATACCAAAATCAGCAGCGACCTGCTTTCGCGTAAGTCCACTGGTCAGCGCAACACGCACCGCCTCCTGCCGAAATTCAGCTGATTGTTTCGTTCCCATTCTCGTTCTCCTTTTGCGTATAATACGCGGTTAAAGGAGTGGCACAATTCCGTGACAGGTCCACATGGTTTGCAGGGCAAACCACTGCCGGTGAGCGGATGTTCAAGCTGGGACAATGTGCTTGCTGAGGAAAACTGGCGGAAGTTACGCGGCCTCGATTATCTGGCAAAAGTCATAACAGGTGTCAAGTTCACCGACGGAATAGAAACCACAAACAATCAGGCCGCTGCATGACCAGAAAATCTCAAACACCAGATTTGACAATAACTCATCCAGCGGTTCAAAAAAGGTTTTACAGGAAAATTCACAATACACCTAAGCCCTTGGTCAGGTTTGATCTGGCGCAGGAAAAAGGATTACGGTATTTAACGGAGTTAACTAGGCTAGGCAGTTTCACACTGCCAGAATACAAAAATTCAGGGATAAAAAATGTCTGTAAGGGGAATGCTGGAATATGTCGCGGGAAAGCACCCCGAAAACCATATGCTATGGTGTAAAAACAAATATTATACCTTTGCTGACGCACTGAAATTCAGCACAGATTTTAGCAAATATATCAGCAAACAGACAGCAGTCTTGTTGATTTGCGAAAAAAGCCCGCAAGCTTATTTTGCAATTTTTGCAACAATCCTTACCGGTGCGACCTATATTCCGGTGAATAACAAATGGAATTTGGCCAGAATTGCCAATATTTTTGAACAAGTCCTGCCTGAATTTATCGCATGTGATCCAGAATGGGCCAAGGCCAATAAAAAATGGCTTTTGGATAATGAATTTGAACATACCCGTTTTGAAAGCAGTACAGCCGGAGAGCTGTGTTTATTCAGGCGTAATAGCCCGATGTCTTGCAAATTATTTAATTACAGGCGCGAAAAAAATATTACGGATTTGCTTTATGTAATGTTCACCTCCGGGTCTACCGGCTCCCCTAAGGGCGTTCCTGTTTCACGCGCCAATGTGGATCATTACCTTCAGGCAATGCAGCAGGTTTTCAAATTCGGGGCGGCTGAAAGCTGGATACAATCGGTTGAGTTGAATTTTGATCTTTCGGTTCATGATATGCTTTTGGCCTGGACCACAGCTGGGTGTATTATATCCATTCCAGCCGAGCAAAGCCCGATGGGACCACGATTTGTAAAGAAACTCGGGGTTCAGAACTGGCTATCGGTTCCGTCAAGCGCGGCACGGACGCTTTCGCTTGGATTATTAAAAGAAAACACCATGCCTTCGCTAAAAAGAAGCTTTTTTTGTGGCGAAGCATTACCAAAAGAGGTTGCGCTGGCTTGGGGCAAAGCGGCACCAAATGCACCGGTTTTTAATATCTACGGCCCTACCGAAGCCACCATTGCTTTCTCTTGGCACAAGTTCAATCCTCAACAGGATAAGGCGGCTATCGTCCAGATTGGCAAGCCGTTGCCGGGGCTTTCGATGCGCTTGTCTACTCATCACGAAATCGAACTGGGGGGAGCACAGGTTTTTGCAGGATACTTGCAAGAAAACCCCAAAACCATCAGCAAACCAAGCAAGGATAGCCAAGGTGGGTTTTGGTATCAAACCGGAGATATTGGAGCCATTGGCCAAGATGGAGAATTCATATTCAGAGGCCGGCTTGACTGGCAGGTTAAAATTCGTGGCAACAGGATAGAAATCGGGGAAATTGAACAAGCCGTTCGAAAAGCAACCGGTTGCGGGCTTGTCACGGTTGTACCCGTAACAGAGATCGCGCCCGGAAGTTTTGATGATTTATACGTATTTATAGACACTTACATAGATGAAAAAGACATTAAATTCGAGCTTACCACTTATTTGCCACCCTATATGATTCCTAAATATTTCAGCCAACTTATGGAATTTCCCTATAATTCAAATGGAAAAATTGATAGAAACACGCTTGTTAAAATCGCGGATGAATCTATTTTGGCCAAAAGCAATATACACAGGAACCGTAAATGATGTCTGGTCTCCAAATCAAACTGGCTTCGGAAACCGGACTAACGGAGCTAGAGCCGCTTTTTGCCGAGATGTACAAACACTTTCTGCTTTCCAACGGAATAACAAACCTGGCTGCAGGTGGGTTTGCGAGGTGGTGCAAAAATTACGGGCGCGCAAGGTCCGTTAGCCGTGTGGTTTTTGTGGCATATAGTGCCAGCCAACCGGTTGGGTTGATCGAAGGGTTGATAAAGCTTTCGCCACCAACAGCGTCCCCTGCCAAGATCGGCCATACCGCCCATCTTTTTGTTCTGCCAGAGTTTCGGCGTTTGGGGTTGGCGTCTCGATTGTTCGACAAACAAATGGAATGGTTTTCAGAAAAGAAAATCCGGTCTTTTTCCCTCGAGGTTGTTACAAACAATAAGATTGCCGATAAATTCTGGACATCCAAGGGTTTTCACCCCGCATTTTTAAGTTATATAAAAGAATAGCCGGCGGCTATTACCCGCCAAACCAAGACCAAAAAGGCCAGTAAATGAACTCGAAAAGTGGTAATCAAAATATTTCGAATAGTGTAAAACAGTATATCGCCAATTACTTTTCTATCCCTGTTGAAACGGTTAAAAACGATACCATTGCAGAGGATATTGACGGCTGGGATTCAATGGCCAATGCCGAAATAATTATGGGCCTTGAGGAAGAGCTACAAACCGAACTAGAGGTCGAAGACCTGCTAGAGCTGGATAATGTCGGCTGCATGATAGAAAAATTCCAGAAACTGGCTAAGTAATCTTTCGTTCGGTTCTAGGCTTTTCACCCAACCGGCGAGGGTAAAGTAACCCGAAATCGAAAGGGTGCTGAATGATTGCCTGTTCTACCGAGAGGAGATATGCGGCAATTGCTTTATCTATAAATGCATCGCAATCTTCGCCGTCATCAATTGGTTGCTGGATTGTATTGGAAAAAACCTGCAATCCCTTGCCGCTTTTTGCAATCCCTGCATAGGTCCAGACAATCTCGGATTTGGCCTGCCAGGCAACCCAGGCAAATCCGGTTGCGACCGACACTTCATTGCCAAAAATCCTGCCTTTTATTTGCCCGGAACCTTTTTTCCCATCAGCAGCAATCAGCACGGATTTTCCTTTTTTAAGAGATTTAACCATAATAATGCGCTGGACAGAGATTTTCTGAACAGAAGAAAGCGACTCAGCAACAACCGTATACAAAGTATCGGAAAACTGCGTTTTCACCGGCGCGACAAAATCTGCCCTAAAATTGGAGTGAGCCGTAATAAATAACTTGGGGTTGTTTTCAGAAATACAAAACCCGCTAAGATCCAGGGGGGTTTTCAGTCGGCTTATCATCCCCCCGTAAGCTTTAATTTCGGGTAAAAAAACCAACCGGCCCATCCTTAAAAAGCTAAATGCAGTCAATAATGACTTAAAAATCTCCCCGTAAGCAACCTGTTTTGCCCAATCTTCATGGCTCGAATTTGGTGAATTACCTTTGAATTTTTTCTGGAAATCAGGGTTTTTGCCAAGCTGCGCCAACGTAGCCTTGGCTTTGCCACTGGCTAGCCCGGTATGACCTTCAAGCGCTTGAAACAATTCCTGCCAACTGGTTATTTCATCCGGCTCCGGCACCAGATTTTCTATAAAAACCCGCGCGACAATACTCATTTGTGGCCCCGGAGCCCTTATGATTCTCATTGCCAGAATAAAATCTACACCAATGTCCTGAACCGGGAAATCATCTGCGGTCATTTTTCTGGCCTGCTCAAAAGTCAGGCTTGTAGCAAACAAGAATTTGTCCCAAAAAACAGTGCTTTCTTCACTTAGTTTTACAGCCCGAAACACTGGGTGGGATTTTATCTTGTTGCTCATTTTTTACATTTCACCCTTAATATCAATCTGTTGCATCATCAAGCCGTATAATAGTCTTTAAGAAATTCGATGTCGTCCTGACAATAGTCCATTATTTTATTAAGGGTTTTTTCCGACACAATTTTATCTGCATTCACCGATTTCTGGGACGAATTTGTAGATTTCGGGGCTACTTGCCACCCCAAAGCATCACTGAAATAACTGCTAAGCTCTTGCATTTCCTCAAGTTTAACAATTTTTTTATAATAGCCCAAATCATCGCCAAGGTGGTATCGAAACGGTCGCATATGTTCGCGAATTACCGGCGCGCATTCAAAATATTG
This sequence comes from Paracoccaceae bacterium, assembly GCA_021648225.1. Lineage (GTDB taxonomy): Bacteria > Pseudomonadota > Alphaproteobacteria > Rhodobacterales > Rhodobacteraceae > UBA3077. Next base: position 6,637 of record JAKITE010000079.1, on the reverse strand, counting down.
TTCTATTTCTTCAAAAAACAGCTCGGGGTCAGGGTCCATAGGTAATCCTGCCCTGCGTAGCAATGTTTCAGATTTGGTTCTGGCAAGAACCTGGCTACGGGCTTTGTCACGATAGGCAGACAAGGCCCGCTCAACCGGGTTACGGATTACAGCAACCGGCACATAATTTCCCAGATCTGGCAGGTTTTTATTGGCAAATGGCAGGCTGCCATAGCCGGGATAGGCATGCACTTGGCCAAAAGCAATCCGCCCGCGCTGCCATTCAAGGTCGTTATTAATCTCGTAAATCATCACCTTGATAGAGGTGCAGGCGACTTTGGGTATGGGGAAAAACTGTATTTTTGCACGCGGACAAGCAATTGCCATATTAATAATCCTTTAATTTGAGCAACATATCATCAATCTGATTACCATGACCGCCAAATGCAGCGGCTTTTAGAAAAGCCTGTTTAGCAGCAGGGTTGTTTCCTGCCCGGAAATAAAATTGCCCCAGCCCCGAAAAGGTCTGGGCGCTTTGATCCGCCTTGGCAGCGCCAAGCAGCAGCTTTTCCAGCGCATTCTGATCGCCAGTAAAGCTACAGGCCTTGATACCATAATTAATCAGACCACGGGTATATTCCCCCGAAGATAATTGTAATTCGCACATGTTCACAATTGCACGATAAGCGCCTTCGGCCTCCAGACCGGTTGCAAACCATTTCCAGTTCTGGTGTTTGAAAACAATATTATTGGCAATCAAAGCAAGCTGTTGTTCTTTTTGCTGGTCAGGCGTTTCGCTGAACCTGTGAATAGATTGCAATATTTTTTGCGCAAATTCCGAGCGGACAAATAGCGCAGGCAAATCCCCTAAAAGAATATCGAGTATCTGTTGTTTTGTGACCTCTTGCCCGAATACCTGCCCAAAAGCAGTTGCGCTCCAATTCAAAGCGTTATCGTTGCGGGTGATCTGGTCTATCCATAATGCCGCCAAAAATGCAGCCAGTCGATCATTCAGGTTTTTGGTTTTGTCAAAACAGGTCAACCAACAAAATGCCTGAAACAAAAACAGCTTGAATTTAGGCCTTATTTTCAGCTCGGATACATGGTCTATTTTTTCGGCAATCCCGGCAGGTGTTGCAAATTTTCCAGTTAGAACCCCGTCAAAAACTTCTGCAAATGTGGTGCAAAATATATCACCACTTGCCGCTTCAATATCAAGCTGGCGGTTTTGAATCGCAGCCAGCAGGTTTTTCGAAGTCGTTAACTGGGTATCATTGTTATTATAGGACGCATCATTAATACCGGCCGACAGGCAATTGAACATGTCATACGGTATTTTGTTACCATCAACCCAGTTGCAAAGCTCCACATGGATGCCCCCCCAGCCCTGTTCGCGGGTTTCCTCGGCCCGAAAATAAAGCTTTGACAGGGTGTCGTCATCTTCTGAGCTGCCAACCCAGAAAACATCATGCAGCTGTCCGGTATTTTTTACATCACTATTGGGCAAAACCAGTTTTTTATGCTTAGAAAAAAAACCGAATGCCCGGTTGTAATTCATTTTCACATCAGGGCGATGGCGGGCAACAATATCATATCTGAAATTCCCCCGGGTTTCTGACTCGCGTTTTAGCACATTGCAGCTATGAATCATAAACAGCATTCGCAGACTGTTGGAATCCATATAAGGGATGGTCAAATCGGGTTGTTCTTCGGTCACCTCGATCTGCGCGTTTGGAAAAATTTCCAGCAACTGTTGTTTCTGGATATCCCCGAAATCCGGCAGAATATGTTCGCTTTGCGGAAAAACCTTGCGCATATTTGCGCCAATCCAGTTGCGCGGCATGACAATCGCGGTTCTGCTGCCAAAAATTCTTGCCAATTGCAAAAGCCCCTGCCCGCCGCCAAAACCTTTCATGCCGCGTTTGCGCCAGACAGAAATAAACACATCCGCATTGACCTGTTCACAAGCTATGGCAATTTTTTTAATGTCTTCGTCATCAGATCGGACCTGACCGGAAATAAGCACAGCCACACGACCAAATGGTCCGGATTCTGGCATTTCGGGTCTCCTTGTCTAAATCAGCTAATTCAACCGTCCGGCAAAACGAGGCGCATTACTACATAAATCGGGAAGCTATGCAATATTTGCCCGTCAGGTTTCTTGGGCAAACTGGTTTGCTACGTATTTGGAAATTTTAGCAATCATCAATGCGCCATATTTTTCATTGCCGTGATTCAGGTCTTTGGCACCATTTGGTTTGATCAACCGCATATAATCCGGGTTCATATAGCTGCCATCAACCACTATTTCATCTGGAACATCAATGAAATCGACACCTTGATCTTTTAACCAAGCCTGAAACTGCGCGCGGCCCCGATTAACCACAAAAGCGCGGGCCTGCATATCCGCATCTGTATCGGTTTCATGAAACCCGCGCACCGGCAGCGGCAAGGCAATAAAGAAGAACCGCACCCCTGCATCAATAAGATTGCGCACAAAATGCTTTGTGGCTTTTTGGTCGGCAGCATTGATCAGATCAATTTGCGCCAGCGAGATTGGCCGTTTGCCTTCCTGAGGCAAGGCTGAGGGCCGGCAATTTTGCCATTGTCTGCCGGAATCAAGCCGTAACGGGTATCCCCCCATACAAAACCCCCATAAATGTTTTGGGTCAATATGGGTATCGCCGGTTCTTTCCTGAAAATTCCGGTCATATATTTCAGGTGCAAACCTGACACCGGCATCCTCCAGTTTGCTGAAATTGCTGGCACGGTATTTGGCACCGCTTAGCGGCACAAACTTGATTTCAACATCCGGATTCGGGTTTGCACGATACCCCTGCATCAGCGCTGCCAAATGGGAATGGCCACATAGCCTAAGTTCCGTCATGTTCCAAAAGTCTCCAAAATAAGCTCATCGCAGGCGATTGTTTCTTCCTGATCTGCAAGGCTTATATCGGTTTTTGCATCGGGTTTCCCTTGACCCTCATCCGGGTCATTATTCAAAGCATCAAAAAATGTTTTCATCACATGCGCAACCCCGAGCGCAGAAACCGAGCGGAGGTTTGGTTCATAAAACATGGCCCGCATCGGGTGCGAGGATACCAGTTCGTAGGACGGGAAATAATCAACCTGATCGTATTTCTGGTATAGCTCTCCGCAAACACCGCGCAAAACCGATTTGGAATATACCGTTGCCGGCAACACATGCTGTCCGCTGGCGGTTGCGGTTAACGGCACCGGCGATACGGTAAACAGGAATTTCATTTTTGGATTGATAGACAAAGCATATTCAATAAATGTTTCTGCATCCGCCAGCACTTCGGCATGGGTGAAATTATGGAAAGTATATTTTACCTCATCGTATTCCCCGGCAATTGTGCCCGGGCAGGTTGGCAAAACCGCGCCGTCGCTTTTGTTGATCCAGGCTTCGGTCAGCCCGAAGGTGAAAACAAAAAGCTTGCACTGCTTTAGCAGCTTGTTCACCTGACCAAGATGATAGGTCAGATCCTGCTGCAGCTCTGCCAGATTATCAAAGCCATCCGGTTCGATTGTCGGGCGAAACGGATCATACCAGCGATTTTTGGTTTGCCAGCTGGTTTCTTTGGGCACAAAGCTGCCATCAGCACGATAAAACATCTGAAGCAATTGGCGCATCGAATAAATATTGCCAAACCTTGCCGAATACATATCGTATCCAAACCGGCCAAGATCGCCCTGTTCGAACAGGGCGATCGGTTTTTCCAGATCGACAAACCGGTATTTCCGGTTCTTGAATTGCCGCCCGATATGCTGTGCAAAACAACTGCCAGCCGCGCAAATATCCATAGACCGGTTAATTTCGAATTTGGGTCGGTAGATCCCCGCATATTCCAGCGCGTTCAAATTGGAAATTGCCGATTTCCAAAAAGCGTTTTTTTCCAAGCCGATGTAAGGATTATTCATAGCAATTCCTGTTTTGCTAATTGGCAACTTTAAAACACCAACTACTATTGTTTGATCTGGTTAAAAATACGGTGTTTCAACCGCAATCATACTAGTCTATTTTCCCACCAAAACAATGCCTCCCATTTCATAATTTCAAGGTATTTTTTGTATTGGCTTCCATTTAGCGCGCATAAATGACTTAAGGCTATCGCCTGACCAATTAGCCATAAGCGCACTTACAACAGACTGATGTTTCTTCCTTGACGGGCCAGAGCGATGTCATTCAGTAGAATAAACTGGTCTTCCCAGTCAACATCCAGTGCAACGCTTTCGGGTAGATCATACAGATAAGGGGAAAATCCGATCCGGTCTTTTGCGGCCCGCATCACCGAGAATGGTAACATGTATACTCCGTGATTTATTTCAAATAATGGCTTCAAATCCTGACTGCGGGGCCATTTTTCCTTAAGGTTTGAATAATTATAGGGCCCGTCTTTTGACCAGATAAATTTGTGAATACGCGTAACGGTAACAAGGCTGTCATGGCCTTGTTTTTTAATATCTGCATACTTGGCGATGATGTCGTTATAGTAGCACGACGTCAGGAAAGGGTGGGTGACATGGGTCCAGAACAATATCCCTTCTTCTTGCGTTTTTGCGATATAATTGGTAAATTCTTCCATTGATGTTGCCGAGTTTCCATATTTCTCCGGTCTTTCCAATGCTACAAACCGAGATTCCTGTTTGCTGAATTTTTTGACAAATTCAAGCACATTAGGGTCATTACTTGAAACAATAACCTTGTCCAGTTCAGGAACCTTGGCCATTTGAAGCAGTTTTAGCTCCAAAAGCCCTTTGTTAAAAGAAGCAAAGGGGCGGGTATTTTTGTTTTTAACGCGTTCACTTCCGGCGCGGCAGGGGATGAATCCAATGATCGGTTGCAAAATTATCGCCTTTTCGAGTTAGCAGCTAGAGAGCATTATTTGGCCAAGTTATTTGACATATTTATGGTGCTCACTCGGGCGCACAGTTTTCTCTTCGGAACCGACAACCGTTTCGGCTTCGCGGATTTTGGTAACAAAATCACTAAATTCGGAAGTTCCCAGATCCATGGCAACCGCATCAAAATGCGCCCATTCCGAATTGCCGATTTTGACATGTTTTTCAATCATCCGCGCCCCTGCTGCAACCGCCAGCGCGGATGCAAACCAGCCGGGATCATGGCTGGAATATCCCGGAACAATGTTGGGATAGGTTTTTGACAAGCTGTTATAATGGCGGATAACCCCGATTTCACAATCCGCCATCGGCGTTGGATACGCCGAATTACACTGCAACAAATAAAGCTTTGGACATTGTGAAAATTTCTCCAACACCCAGTTTTCAAACGCCTTATCGGTCATTCCCGTTGATAAAACCAGTGGGTGGTCACAATTCCGGGCAACCATGCTCAGATATTCTTTATGTTCTGAAATCGTCGAGGGCAGCTTAAGCAGCGGCGGGTTGAATTCAAGCAGGAACTTGTAAGAAGGCATATCCAGAACCGAAGCAAACCACCGAATTCCGATTTGGTCGCAAAGGTCATTCAAAAAAGCAAAATCATCGCGATCCAGCTCCAACTGATGCCGGTAATCGGAAAACTTTGTGCCAAAAGGTGACCGGTATGGCGCATCCAGCTGTTCTTTGGAATAAAAGGTTTCCACATTGCGTTTCTGAACCTTGACATAATCGGCACCGGCAGCTTTTGCCGCGCGCACCAGTTTTTCAAGCCGTGCCCGATCGCCAAAATGGTTGGTTGTCAGCTCGGCAACAATTTCTACATTCCACGGGCTGACCAGCGTCTTTTCGGGCCTTAAAAAATGGTCGGAAAGTTGAGATGTTGTCAGCGCCGAATAGGCGCGGCTGCCCACATGCTTAACATCGATTTCTGAATCCTTCAGCGCATAAAAAGCATTCAGCAGGAAATTTTCCTGTATGTCCAACCGGATGTGGCTTTGATCCTCTGAATCGGTCTGAAAGGTCCGCCCCAACGCATTTGCGCTGACCAGATCAGCGCTAAAATCAAACCCGACCATATAAACTGTTTGGGTTCGCCCGCGAATTTCTGCAATGGCACGCGCCACACGCAAGGCAGACATAAACAGCACATCTTCTACAAAAATACCTTTTCCCAGCAAGCGCTGCACCATCAGGTCGCTGCTTTCTTGCGTTAGCGGCAAATGGGGAACCCGGTAAGAAACCGCCCCCGGCACTGAAAAATCTGTTGATGTGATATAAAGCTTGGCCCGCGCACCCGCGTTTGATAGCGCCGATCTCATCCATTCCGCATGGAAAATGGAAATATCCGCCGGATAAATGCGTTCTGCATCGTTCAAACCGATCACAACCGATTTTTCAAACACTTCGGTTGGAATTTGATCGCTAGACGGCCCTTTTCCCAAAATAAAAATCGTGTCGTTGCGATAGCTTGATACGGCTTTTTTGATTACGTTCAAAAAACTGTCAGGCATTTTTCATTCCTTTAGCCGGTGCCGGAAAAACCGGCTTCAAATACTAGCGCGCACGCAGCCTTAACTTTTAAGTATACGCATGTTTAAGATTTATAATATGACAAAACCTTAGGCAATGCCTGTAACAGCCCTGTGGTCGGCGGCGCGGGGGCATTAATAACCTGTGCATATTCCGCTGGCGTGCCGCAAAAAGTCAGTTGATCAAGCGACACAAGCTGATAGCG
>JAKITE010000078.1 GCA_021648225.1 Paracoccaceae bacterium | reverse complement strand
TGGGTTTGGCGGCACGGGTATTGGGCGGTGATGCTTTGGCGGTTAAACATATTGCTTACGGCGCGGGAGTGGCAAACCTGCTGCGCGCCGCGCCAGAGCTGATTGTGCGGGGATGCAAACCTTTGCCGCAGGACATTGCACCGGTGATTGACGCAGCACTTGCGGGGCTGGCCGGGAACGTTTCAAAAACAGTATTTCCGGCGGTTTTGGCTGGCTGGCGGGCGCGGGCGGCTTTGCTGGTTGCGCGCAAAAACCCCGAATATATCGCGGCGGGTTTGCTAGAGGAATCGCCTGCTTGGCGGCGGTTCAGTTTTATGCGGTGTCGGATGACGGGGCGGTTTTAGCGGGGCAGGCTTCAGGTTTGGGGGTCGTCATTTGGTTTGCCTTGCAGGGTAAACCAGATCAAGGCGCCGCCTGCCAGCACCAGAAACGGGATCATCGCCATATTTACGGCGGTCCAGCCTTCTTGCGCGCTGGCACCGGTGGCGTTCATCAAACCGCCCGAGGCAAAGGACGCGATGGTAACCATGCCAAAAACCGCAAAATCATTCATGCCTTGCACGCGGCCGCGCTCGGATTCGGTATGGGTGGTGGAAAGCATCGCCGTGGCCCCGATAAAACCGAAATTCCAGCCAATACCAAGCAGAATAAGCGCGATATAGAAATTACCCAGTTCAACCCCGTTAAGGGCGACAATTCCGGCGCCGCCCAGAATGATCAAGCCAAGGGTTATGATTTTTTCAGCACCAAACCGGTTGATCAGATGGCCCGTGAAAAAGCTGGGCACAAACATGGCCAAGACATGCGCCATCACTACATCCGCCGAGGCATTGGTGCCATAACCACAGCCAACCACCGCCAGCGGTGTCGAGGTCATTACCAGGTTCATCAAGGAATACGAAACCATGGCGCAAATCATCGCCACTGCAATTTTTGGCGTGCGCAACAATTGCATGCGTGTGCGGCCTTTGGGCGCGTCTTGGCTGGGCTTTTCGGGTTTGGGAATATCAAGGAAGAAAAACAGAAATACGCCAACGCCATTCAGCGCGATCATGGCAAAATAAGCCCCGATAAAAGGCACCGAAAACATATCATTGGTGATTTTCACCAGTTGCGGCCCCAGCACTGCGGCGACCAGCCCGCCCGCCATTACCCATGAAATGGCTTTGGGCATGAATTCGGGGCTGGCGGTATCGGTGGCGGCAAAACGGTAAAACGCCTGTGCCGACATATATATGCCTACCAGAAATCCGCCAAAACAAAACAGCCAGAACGACCCGGTCCACAAAGCATAAGCCGAAATGCTGGCCCCGCCAGCCCCGCCTGCTGTGCCAATGAAAAACCCGATGCGGCGGCCATATTTTTGCATGATGCCAGCCAATGCCGGCGCGGCAAACATTGACCCCATCACGGTCATAGTGATGGGCAGGGTGGCAAACCTCGGGTCTGCGGCCAGCATTTGCCCTGCAAGGCCACCCAGCACAAAATGCAATGACATCTGCGCGCCAAGGATGGCCTGGGCGGCAACCAGAACCATGACATTACGCATTGCGCGGCGGTCGGGATTTGTTGATGCTAGGATCGTCATAAGGGGGTTGTATTCCTCTGATCGGCAGGTGCAATTGCTTTTTTCATAAATTACTGCAAAATTGCGTAAAAAGGGGAAAACATGGTTGGCCGGATTATTGAAACCACCTCGGATATTGCCGAGGGCACCGCATGGCTGGCCGCCAACCATCCGCGTTTTGCCCATGCGATAACCCTGACCGGACAACCGCCATTGCGGCGACGCGCCGACGGGTTCGAGGCGTTGCTTTCGGCGATTGTGTCCCAACAAATATCGGTGGCTGCCGCGCGCGGTATCTGGCAGCGGCTGGAAAGGGCAGGGGCGATTAGTGCCGAGGCTGTTTTGAGGCTGGAACATGACGAATTGCGCGGGCTCGGGCTTTCGAACCAAAAGGCAACCTATGCAAAAGCGCTGGCGCAGGCGGGGATTGATTTTGCAGCATTGCGTAGCCAGCGCGCTGAAAGCGTGGTGCTTGAATTAACCGCCATAAAAGGCATCGGTAACTGGACGGCCGAGATATACGCAATGTTCAGCCTTGGCCGTGCCGATGTGTTTGCGCCCGGTGATCTGGCCCTGCAAGAGGCCACACGGGTTTTGTATGATTTGCCTGAACGACCAAAGGAAAAAGCCATGCGCCTGATGGCCGAGCAATGGTCGCCTTGGCGGGCGGTTGCGGCGCGGGTGCTTTTTGCCTATTACCACGTCATAAAAGAACGCGAAGGAATAACCTGAATGGCTGATTTGGAAAGTTTTCGCCGCGACGCAAAGTCGGGCCAAACCAAGAATTTAATGATATTTCTGCACGGCTACGGGGCTGATGGCAAAGACCTGCTTGGCCTTGCTGACCCGCTGGGTGAACACCTGCCCGATACGGCGTTTGTCGCCCCCAATGCACCGCAGCCCTGCACCGGTAACCCTATGGGATATCAGTGGTTTCCGATCCCCTGGATTGACGGATCATCCGAGGAAGCCGCCGAGGCGGGCTTGCTGGAAGCCAGCGAAACCCTGAATGATTGGCTGGATAAAACCATGCTGGCCGAGGGGGTGAGCGCTGCTGAAACCATATTATTCGGGTTTTCGCAAGGCACCATGATGGCCTTGCAAATTGCACCGCGCCGCGCCGAGAAATTTGCCGGTGTAGTCGGGTTTTCGGGGCGAATTCTAGCCCCTGAAAAGCTGGAAAAAGAAACCATCAGCAAACCGCCGGTTTTATTGGTGCATGGGGACCAGGACGATGTGGTGCCCCCCGCATCCTTGCCTGAGGCCGCCGATGCGTTAACCAAAGCCGGATTTGAGGTGTTTACCTATATTTCCCAAGGCACCGGCCATGGTATTGCGCCAGATGGTTTAGGTGTAACCTTGCAATTTGCAAAGCAACAATTCGGCCAGTGAACAACATAATCTAGGGGGTTGATCGCGGTCCTTATCTAGATATAGTTGCTATTATCTGTTCACCAGCTAAAGGCAGCAAAATGCATCCGGCCGAGACCAACAGGTTTATCTGGCAGCCAGCCGCGTTAAAGCGGTTTCCGGCACTTGTGTTGAATGCCGATTTCAGGCCGCTTTCCTATTTTCCCTTGTCGCTTTGGCCGTGGGAGGAATCGGTCAAGGCGGCTTATCTGGACCGTGTGGTGGTGATTGCATCTTATGATGAATGCGTGCATTCGCCCTCTACCACTTTGCGGATTCCGTCGGTTGTGGTGCTGAAAGATTTTGTCAAACCCCGGCCCAAAACCGCCTTTACACGGTTTAACCTGTTTTTGCGTGACGGGTTTAGCTGCCAATATTGTGGTAAATCCGGCGAGATGACCTTTGATCATGTAACGCCGCGCGCGCGGGGCGGGCGCACCACTTGGGAAAATGTTGTGGCGGCATGTAGCCCGTGCAATCTGTATAAAGGTGCCAAAACCGTCAAACAGGCGGGCATGCAATTGCGAAAACCGCCCATTCAGCCCAATGCGGAGCAACTAATGGCGGCGGGGCGGAAATTTCCGCCAAATTTCCTGCATGATAGCTGGCTGGATTTTCTGTATTGGGATGCAGAGCTGCAAAGCTGAATTGGCGGAACGGTTTGGTAATATTCCGATGTTAAACCGACGGTAACCATAGATTCAGGAGCCGTCATGAACCCTCTTTCCAGCCTTGCTATTGATATGTCCGATCCCGCGAAAATCAGGGTTCGGCCAGTGCAAACCACTGCTGAAACCGTGCTTGAGGTTGCACAGAAATGCCTGTCGGAATTGCAGGAAAACATGTTTGGGCAGGAAGTATTTGAACTTAGCATTCTCAACAGCAAAAGCGCTGATATCCGGCGGTTTTATGCGGTGCGGGCGCGATCTGAAAATGCGGATATTGTTCTTAAAATCAACCTGTTTGACAAACAGCGGGACAAGTTCCACCGCGAGGCCAAGACCCAGCAACGCATTTATGATCAATATCGGGATGTGGCGCATTTGCATGTGCCCAAGGTTTTGTATGCGTCGGAAAAACAACCGTTTTTTGCCATGGAATATGCACAAGGATCAACCATTTACGGGGCTTTGCGAAACCATATTCTGATCGAGGACGAAGACGCGATTTTCCATCAGGCAGGGCAATGGCTGGCCAAAATCCACCAATTACGCGCCAATGAAAATGTTTCTTTTGCGCCAAATGAAGCAACCCGAAACCTGACGGTGCGGCTGAATAATGCTGAAAAAGCGGTTTCCGGCACCTATTTGGCGGATGAATTTGACGGGTTTTACCAAAAACTGATGGCATCACGGGGGGCGTTTGAGGGGCGCGACAACCCTGTGGTTCTGGGCCACGGGGATTTTCACGGTGATAATCTGGTGTTTTCAAATTCCGGCTGCACGGGGCTTGATTTTTACAATGTCCGGCGGCTGTCAGCGGGGCTGGATATTGCGCGGTTTCTGGTCCATGCGGACCTGTCCCAGTACGAAGACCCGAGCAAGGTTGGCGCGCTGGGCCTTGTGCAATCCCATCAGGATGCATTTTTTGATGGTTATGGTCTGGTGCTTGACCCTGAGCATGTTTTCAACTTTTTCATCCGGCTGCGGTTGCTGGAAACCTGGTCAAAATTTCCGGCTGAAACCCATTTGACCCATGTGGCGCAATCTTCGCTTGATTTGATGGTGCAGCGGGTGGCGCTGGCGTTTCGAGATCAGTAAATTTTGCTGTTAGTTCTTCTTTTGACTGGCTAGTCTGCCAGAAAAGGAGAATATCATGGATCTGGGAATCGCTGGAAAAACTGCAATCGTTTGTGCCGCCTCAAAAGGTTTGGGGCGTGGCTGCGCTGAAAGTCTGGCCGAGGCCGGGGTTGATTTGATCATCAATGCAAGGACCGAGGGGCCTTTGCGCCAAACTGCCGGTGAAATCGCCAAGAAATACGGGGTTAAAGTAACGCCGGTGGCTTGTGATATTACCACTGCTAAAGGCCAGGCAATGGTTTTGGCCGCCTGTCCAAACCCTGATATTCTGGTGAATAACGCCGGTGGCCCGCCTCCGGGAATGTGGAGCGATTGGGAGCGCGACGATTTCATCAAAGCGCTGGATGCCAATATGTTAACGCCGATTATGCTGATGAAAGCGGTGCTGCCCGGCATGATGGAACGCGGCTGGGGGCGGGTTGTGAACATTACCAGCCAGTCGGTCAAGGCACCGATTCCGGTGCTGGGCCTTTCCAATGCGGCGCGCGCAGGGCTGACGGGTTATGTTGGCGGCACCTCGCGGCAAGTTGCGCCAAACGGCGTTACCATTAATAACCTGTTGCCGGGCATTCATGCCACGGACCGCGCGGAATCGCTGGACGGTGCGGTGCGCGATGCGCAGGGGATTTCCATTGAGCAGGCGCGTGAACAGCGTTTTGCCACCATTCCGGCGCGCCGATACGGCACAGCGGATGAATTTGGCGCGATGTGTGCGTTTTTATGTTCCCAAAAAGCCGGTTTTATTGTCGGGCAGAATATTTTGCTGGATGGCGGCGCTGTGAATTCGACCATGTGATATGAAAGACAATCGCGCAACCAAAGGTTATAGCCTAAAGGACCAACTGTTTAACGTTGATAAAATCCGCTATCTTTCGGGGTTGTTCGAGGCGGCTGATGCGGGTTTTGACGGGGCAAAGTTTCAGGATTCAGTTATGGCACAACTGCCGGCACTGGAACTAAAAGCGCGGATTTCAATGATTGCCGAGGTGCTGGAGCAGCATCTTTCCAGCGATTTTGAAACTGCCGCCGCGCAGATATTGGCAGCATTGCCACCCGAGCTGGACCCAACCAGAACCGATGATGATTTTGGCGATTTTATTATGGCTCCGCTGGGGGCGTTTGTTAGCAATAACGGGCTGGATCACTTGCCGCTTTCGCTGGGTTTACTGCGTGAAATGACCAAACGGTTTTCGGTTGAGTTTGACATCCGGTATTTTTTGAATGCCCATCCGGTTGCCACAATGGCTGCGCTGAAACAATGGGCAAAAGACCCGAATTACCATGTGCGGCGCTTGGTTTCGGAGGGCACACGCCCAACGCTGCCTTGGGGTAAAAAAATCTGTATTGCGGTGCATGAACCGTTGGAACTGCTGGATGTTCTGCACCATGATAAAGCCAGATTCGTAACGCGCTCGGTTGCTAACCATCTGAATGATATAGCTAAAAAAGACCCTGAACTGGTGATTACCACGCTGAAACGCTGGGCCAAACTGGGCAAGCAAGATACGGCTGAACTGGACTGGATGACCCGCCACGCGTTGCGAACCTTGGTTAAAAAGGGGGATCTGGCGGCGTTGGAATTGCTGGGCTATCGGGCTGCACCTGAAATTACGGTTTCTGAAATTCAGGGGCCGGACGGGTTGGAAATTGGCGAGGTTGGCACATTTGATTTCACCATCACCGCCGCACGGGATGAAAAACTGATGATCGACTATGTGGTTGATTTTATAAAGAAAAATGGATCATCTCGCCCCAGGGTATTTAAACTTAAAAAGCTGGAAATCAAAGCGGGGGAGCGGATTGAACTTTCAAAAAACCACCGGTTTCTAAAAGACGCAACTACGTTTACCCATTATCCGGGGCCGCATTGCATGTGGTTGCAAATCAACGGCCAGAAACACGGGCTTTGCGAATTTGAATTGAGGTAGGTTATGGATATTCAGCTTTGGTTTACATTTGTTATTGCATCGGGCGCGTTGCTGATGATTCCCGGCCCGACGGTTTTGTTGGTGCTTAGCTATGCGCTAAGCCAAGGGCGACCGGTTGCGGTGGCGACGGCTTTGGGTGTGGGCGTGGGTGATTTTCTGGCAATGACGGTTTCGTTGCTGGGCTTTGGCGCGCTGGTTTTGGCCTCGGCCAGCTTGTTTACAATTCTTAAAACCGTTGGTGCGGTTTACCTGATTTATTTGGGGGTTCGGTTGATCCGCTCAGCGCCAAGGGCTAGGTTGGGCAGGGTTCACACGGCTGCAATCCCAGCTAAATCGGTATTTTTTCATGCCATGAGCGTAACCGCGCTAAACCCGAAATCCGGCGTGTTTTTTATTGCATTTGTGCCGCAATTTGTTGATGCAAACGCGGCATTGTTGCCACAATTTGCCATCCTGATTGCAACCTTTGTTAGCATGGCCACGATCAACGCTTTGGTTTTTGCATTGCTCGCAGACAGGATGCGGGTAAAAATATCAAAACCATCTGTGATTGGCTGGCTGACACGCATTGGCGGCGGCGGGTTGATTGCCATGGGCGTGATGACAGCGGCGTTTCGGCGGGCTGGTTAGGTGAATATTGTTTGAAAACCAACAAATAGGTGACCCGAGATGAAACATGAAGATGTGCAGGAATATTATGGTAAAGTGCTGCAAGGCTCGGATGATTTGCAGACCAATGCCTGTTGCACCCCCGATGATGTGCCGGAATATTTGCGCAAGGTTCTGGCCAAAATTCATCCCGAGGTAAGCGAAAAATACTATGGTTGTGGCCTTGTTGCGCCTAGCGTGCTGGAGGGTATGGATATTCTGGACCTCGGGTCGGGTTCGGGGCGCGACGTTTATGCTTTGGCGGGGCTGGTTGGGGCGAATGGGTCGGTTACCGGTATTGATATGACAGACGAGCAGCTAGCGGTGGCACGTCGTCATGTGGATTTCCATGCCGAAGCATTTGATTTCGACGTGCCGAATACAACTTTCCACAAGGGGTATATTGAACGGCTTGGCGAACTGGGGTTGGCGGATGCGAGTTTTGATATTATTGTTTCCAACTGCGTGATTAACCTGTCACCGGACAAACCCGCCGTGCTGGCCGAGGCATTCCGGTTGTTGAAACCGGGTGGGGAACTGTATTTTTCCGATGTTTATGCAGACCGTCGCGTGCCTGAGGAGCTGCTGCAAGACCCTGTTTTATATGGTGAATGTCTAAGCGGGGCGTTATATTGGAATGATTTTGAAAATCTTGCCAAGGCGGCTGGGTTTGCAGACCCTCGGCTGGTAGAAGACCGGGTTTTGACCATTGAAAACCCCGAAATCGAGATAAAACTGAATGGCATCGGCTTTCATTCCGCCACCTATCGCTTGTTCAAGCTGGAGCTGGAACCGGCCTGTGAAGATTTTGGCCAGAGCGTTATATATCAAGGCAATGAACCAAATGATCCGGCGCAGTTTGTGCTGGATAAGGGCCATGTTTTCAAAACCGGACAAGAAATGCCGGTTTGCGGCAATACATTTATTATGCTGCGCGACAGCCGCTTTGCGCCTTATTTCGAATTTAACGGCGATTTCAGCCAGCATCGCGGCATATTTGCCGGTTCCGGTGATGGTTTTCCGTTTGAAACGATGTCAGAACCGGTAAAGAGCTGTTGCTAGGGCCGCATGGCTTTGTTAATAGGGGACTAAGTTAGTCAGGATTGCTCGTGTCGCAAAAAACCCCACGCTTGGAGCTGAAAAACATTACCCGCCAGTTTGACGGGCAAATGGTGGTGGATGGTATATCCTTGCAGATGTTTGCCGGTGAGGTCACTTGTTTGCTGGGGCCGTCGGGCTGTGGCAAATCAACCACGTTACGCATTGCGGCGGGGGTGGACCAGCAAGATAGCGGCGAGGTTCTGGTGGATGGACGGGTGATTTCCGATGCAAACATCCATTTACCACCGGAAAAACGCTCGATCGGCTTGATGTTTCAGGATTTTGCCCTGTTCCCGCATCTATCCGTGCAGCAAAATGTCGCGTTCGGGCTGAAATCTGCGGATAAAATGGATGTTGCGGTTAAATTGCTCGACAAAGTTGGCCTGCTGAAATTTGCCGGTAAATTCCCGCATATGTTATCGGGCGGGGAGCAACAACGGGTGGCGCTGGCGCGGGCATTGGCGCCAAATCCGCGGGTAATGCTGATGGATGAACCGTTTAGCGGGCTGGATAACCGGCTGCGCGATGGTATTCGCGACGATACATTGGCTATTCTCAAGGAGCTGAATGCCTCGGTTTTGCTGGTCACCCATGAACCCGAGGAAGCCATGCGGATGGCTGATAAAATCGCCCTGATGCGGGATGGAAAAATTGTGCAGATCGGCGCGCCATACAATATTTACAACGCTCCGGTTGATCGGCTGGCAGCAGGATTTTTCAGCGATATTAATGTGATACACGGTGTTGTTAAAGAAATGCAAACCGACACACCCTTTGGCCAGTTCTTGACGCCGGGGCTGGCTGACCATTCGGATGTTGAAATTATCATCCGCCCGCAACACCTGCGGATTGATTTTGACCGCAACGGCAAAGGCCCCAACCCCACCCCGCAAGAAGGCGTGCCGGCACGCGGCATTGTCAAGCGCGCGCGGTTTATGGGTAATGAAAGCCTGATCGAGGTGCAGATGGAACATGATCAATCGGTGCTAAGCGCCAGTATTCCCGGGGTTTTTCTGCCAAAACCCGATACGCCGCTTTGGCTGTCTTTGCGCCGCGACCGCTGTTTTGTTTTCCCTTGCCTGCATCAAAGCAGGGCTGAAAGTAATCATTAAGGCAAAAAAGTGCTTGTCAGGGTGCGTTTTGGTTTGAACCTTGCCTGCATAGGTCATACATGTAGGCTGAAGAAATTGTATAATCAGGAGAGAAAAGATGATTTCAACTGCAATGTTTATCGGCAATATCGGCCCTATGGGCATGGTGGTAATTGCCGTTGTTGTGCTGGTGCTGTTTGGCCGTGGCAAGATTTCCAATTTGATGGGCGAAGTCGGTAAAGGCATTTCGTCGTTCAAAAAGGGCGTTACCGAGGGCAAAGCCGAGCTGGAATCCGCTGCGGCTGACGAGGCTGTTGACGTGACCCCAACCAAAGAAAAAGACGAAGCCTGATTTGGCTTTGAACCTGAAAGGAATGCGCGGATATGTTTGATCTGGGCATGATGGAGCTGCTTGTCATTGGCATTGTGGCGTTGATTGTTGTTGGACCAAAAGACCTGCCGCGGATGTTTCGCACCGTTGGCAATCTGGTGGGCAAGGCAAAAGGCATGGCGCGGGAATTCCAGCGCTCTATGGATGCGGTGGTGGATGAAACCGGCCTGAAAGATGTTGGCAAAGATTTTGGCGATATTTCCAACAGCGTTAAATCGGCGACCTCGTTCAAGCCATCAGATTTCAACGCAGACCTTGACGGGGGCGCGCCGGAAGTGCCACCGAAATCAAGCGCCAAGAAACGTTCCTCAAGCAAAACCAAGTCAAAAAGCACAACAAAGCCGGCTTCGAAATCCGGTTCAAAACCGGCTAAAAATACTTCGTCAACAGGGGCGGCTAAAGCGCCTGCAAAAACCGCCAAAAAACCGGCAGCCAAACCGGCAACAGCCAAACCGGCTGCAACAAAAGCAACCCCCAAGAAACCTGCTGTGAAAAAACCTGCTGTGAAAAAACCGGCGGCCAAGAAACCTGCTGTTATAAAAACGGCTGCGGTGAAAGAATAATCTAATGAGTGATGATGACGTAGAAGACAGCACCGCCCCCTTGATCGAACATCTGGCAGAGCTGCGAAACCGGCTGATCCGCTCGGTTCTGGCTTTTGTTGTCGGGATGCTGGCCAGCTATCTGGTTTCGCAACAAATATTTGATTTTCTGGCGTCGCCGATCTGTAAGCAGTTGATCGAGGCAAATGGCGAATGCAACCTGATTTTCACCGGCCTGCAAAAGGGTTTTACCACCGCTTTGCGTATCTCGATGTTTGGCGGCTTTATTCTGGCATTCCCGATTATCGGTTTCCAGCTTTGGCAATTTGTGGCCCCGGGCCTGTATGTCAAAGAGAAAAAGGCGTTTCTGCCGTTTATGCTGGCATCGCCTATTTTGTTTTTCATTGGCGCGTCTTTTGCGTTTTACGTTGTTCTGCCGCTGGCATTTGACTTTTTCCTTGGCTATCAGCAGTTTGGCCCCAGTGGTGAGGCCAGCCCGATTGACGGTCCAGCCGCAGTCGGGGTTTCGTTTTTAGGCACGATTGATGAATATCTGGGCCTGACCATGAAATTTGTTTTGGCTTTTGGTATTACTTTCCAACTGCCCGTGGCGCTAACCCTGATGGGGATTGCCGGTTTGGTTTCGGTCAAAGGCTTGCGTAGCACGCGTAAATTTGCGGTTGTCGGTATTTTGGCATTGGCGGCGATTGTGACCCCCCCTGATGTTGTTACCCAGATCATTTTGTTTACGGTTGTTTACGGATTGTATGAAATCTCGATTTTGCTGGTGGCCATTGTTGAAAAACGCCGCGATGCCCGATTGCGTGCCGAAGGCGGGTTCTTCGAGGATGATTACGAGGATGATGATTTTGATGCTGACGCTTTTGACGAGGATAAAAAGTGAAGGCCAAAAGCCTGAAACGCATCATTGCTGCATTGGAGCGGCTTAGCCCGCCACCTCTGCAAGCCCCTGACTTTGGCGTCGCGGATGCTTTTGTTTGGCAAAGCGCCCCCGACAGGCTGCGCGCCGTGGCGCAGGTTAACAAAATCGATATCGGCTTGCTGGTGGGGATTGATCGCGCCCGCGATATTCTGCTGGCCAATACCCGGCAATTTGCGGCGGGGCTGCCTGCCAATAACGTGTTGCTTTGGGGCGCGCGGGGCATGGGGAAATCATCGCTTGTCAAATCGGTGCACGGGGTGGTTTCGGGCATTAAGCTGATCGAGATTCAACGCGAAGACCTGCCAAGCATCGGCCGGTTGATGGGGCATTTGCGCGACAGCAGGCACCGGTTTTTGTTGTTTTGTGATGATCTTTCTTTTGATCAGGATGACAGCCATTATAAATCCCTGAAGGCGGTGTTGGATGGTGGCATTGAAGGCCGGCCCGATAATGTGCTGTTTTACGCTACCTCGAACCGGCGGCATTTAATGCCCCGCGATATGATCGAGAATGAACGCCAAAAAGGCATTAACCCCTCCGAGGCGGTAGAGGAAAAAGTGTCTTTGTCTGATCGTTTCGGGCTGTGGCTGGGGTTCCACCCCTGTTCGCAAGATGAATATCTGGCAATGGTTTCAGGGTATTGTGATGCCATGGGCCTGAATATTTCGCTTGAACAACAACGGGCAGAGGCTATTGAGTGGCAACAAACCCGTGGTGCGCGCTCGGGGCGGGTGGCATGGCAATATGTCAATGATCTGGCTGGGCGGCTGGGTAAAAAAACACGTTAAAATGAATCTGTAGAATTTCCTTGACGGAATTTACCGCCCCATATAACCATATAACTAGTTATATGGAGATTCGCATGAATATTGATATCGCAAGTGAAGGATTTGCCGCTGTTGGCTCTGCGCCGAGGCTAAGCGTTGTGGCGCTGCTGGTGCGCGCAGGGCCGCAAGGGCTGACGACCGGTGAAATCCAGAAAAAATCCGGCATTCCGGCCTCAACTCTGGCGCATCATCTGAAATCATTGGCTGAGGGAAGGGTGATCACGCAGGTCAAAAATGGCCGCAGCATGGTAAGCGTAGCGAATTTTGACCACCTGAACGCATTGGCGGCCTTTTTGCTGGAAGAATGCTGTGTAGACGCAGGAGAGGGGAATGAAAATGGTTGAACTAACACCGAAAAAGCCGATGGATATACGTAATTTTTTGGGCATTTTCTGGTCGCCTTGGGGCGTAATATTACTGATTATATTGATGGTTGCGCTGCTGGATTTTGCGGGCCTTCCAGAAATTATACGGCTGGCCAGCGCATCATTGCTAAGAACGGCGCCTTATATATTATTTGCAGTTCTATCCATTGCCTATCTGCAAGCAAGCGGTGCAGAAACCATTATTGCCAACGCTTTCAAGGGCCGTGAATTTCGTATGATTGTGCTGGCGGCCATACTTGGCGGGCTTGCGCCTTTTTGCTCCTGTCAGGTAATTCCCTTTATCGCGGGCTTGCTGATTATGGGGGTTCCGCTGGCGCCGGTTATGGCGTTTTGGTTAGCCTCGCCGTTGGTGGATCCGGCTTCGCTGTTGATTACAGCGGGTGCTTTGGGTTGGGATTTTGCCATTGCCAAAGCAATATTTGCAGTGGCTTTAGGGCTGATCGGCGGGTTTACGGTTAGCTTTCTGGTGCGCCAAGGTGCCTTTACCAGCCCGCTGCGGCAAACTATAAATCGCGGTTGCGGCTGTGGTCCAAACCCGTTTGATGGTCAACCTGTCTGGAAATTCTGGCAGGAAGCTGAGCGTCGGGTGAAATTTGTGCTGCTTTTCAAAGAGAATTTTATGTTTTTGCTGAAATGGATGTCATTGGCTTATCTGATCGAGGCGCTGATGATCACCTATGTTCCGGCCGAGCTCATTGTTGGAGTTGTGGGGGGAACAGGGGCAAAACCGATTATTGTCAGTGCCTTTATTGGTGCGCCTGCTTATTTAAATGGCTATGTCGCGCCGCCACTTTTGGCTGGTCTGATGACACAGGGCATGACCGCAGGGGCGGCCATGTCGTTTATGGTGGCTGGCGCGGTCAGTAGCATTCCGGCGATGACTGCGGTGTGGTCACTGGTGAAACCACGGGTTTTTGCGATGTATATTTCGCTGGG
>JAKITE010000077.1 GCA_021648225.1 Paracoccaceae bacterium | reverse complement strand
TGGGGCTGTGCGGGGAACATGGCGGCGATCCTGCCTCGGTCCAGTTTTGCAAGGTTGCCGGATTTGACTATGTTTCCTGTTCGCCGTTTCGGGTGCCGATTGCACGGCTGGCAGCAGCACAGGCCAGTATTATTGCCGAATCCCAGGATGAAAGCGCGAATCAAAGCCAAGGCTGATTCCCTGATTTTATCGACGCATGCGCGGTTATGACAATTTTTATTGTAGAATCGGTTTTGAGAAATATCTATGTGTTTCAACCAGCTATATTCATGTCTTAAATTAAATTCTTAAACAATTGCTGCTAAGCACATCAAACCCCTAGACAGGGGGCAAGGCAGTATGGGAGATTGAAGGCCAGAATGAATTGACGGCTTGGCTTGGGGATTTTCCGAAGACAGGAGGTTTTAGTGTTGGTAAGAGGCCGGATATTGTCCGAAAGTATACAAAATTCGAAATGGTATTGGGTTTTACTGACCTCTTTTACCTCGGTATTCGGTGCGGTGTTTTTGCTGTTGATCAATGGTGCAAACGCGGAACGGGTTACGTTTTCAGCCAATGAAAACCCGAATGATCTGGTGCAAAGCCAGATATTGGCGATGATGTCGCTGGAGCGGGTGGTGATGAATGCCATGACCATTGACCGGCTGGCTGAACTGGGTGGTGTGCCGCTGGCATCATCAGGGCGGCCAAAACATCGCGGGATTGGCGGTTTGCTGGCAGGCCAATCCGATGCGGATGTGCAATCAAATATACTGGCCTCGACAATTCAGGTATCACGGCGCGGCACTGAATTTGATCCGGTTATTCCGATTTTTGATGTGGCCCTGCTGGATGCCATGCCCGAAGCAGATGGTGGCCCGCAATGGAAATGCCTGGCTGAGGCGATTTATTTCGAGGCCCGGGGCGAAGATATCTGGGGCCAAATGGCCGTGGCCGAGGTGATATTGAACCGGGTTGATTCATCGCGGTTTCCCGATTCGGTTTGCGGGGTAATTTCACAAGGCAGTTCCAGGCGCAATGCCTGCCAGTTTTCATATAATTGTGATGGCAAGCTTGAATCAATTGGCGAACCCCGTGCGTTTGTGCGGGTTGGCAAGCTGGCGGCAATGATGATCGAGGGCCGCGCGCGGGTGTTAACCGGTGGTGCCACTTTTTACCATGCCGATACGGTCAACCCAAGCTGGGCATCTGCCATGCAGGAAACCGCCACAATTGGCGATCACATATTTTACCGATACCCGATCTAGGGGCAGGATTAATGGGTCTTGACCCTAGCCAGCAAAAACCTGGGCTGCGTATAATTCGCCACAAAGCGGGGTGTTTTTAACAATGCCCAGCCCTGCACCCATACGGTCTAGCCGGCGGCTAAGAATGTTTGCACGATGATCGGGGGAATTATACCACGAGGTCACCAGTTCATCCGCCAAAGTGCGATAGGTATGCACCGGAATGGGTTGGTTATTTGCGGTATATCTGAAATTACACTGGCCCGACTGAATAAAGCTTATCCCGTTGAGATAATAGACAAATGTTTTGGAAATATTTTCGGCAGCGGTGCGAAAGCTCGAATTTTGGGTCTGTAATCTTTCGCGCAGATTACCTGCTCGCCTAATGTTCAGATTGTGGGCATAGGTTTGGGTTGAGGCCATGTTGCGGGCATGGGTGGTGGCCGCGCCTAGCACATCTTGTTGAGTGGCAAACGGACGCCTGCCACGCTGACAGCGAATATTGTTGGTGAAATGCAAAACAGCGGCATTAAAGGTGGTTTGATCAATGGTTCTGCCATTGACCATGCGGTCATATTGCACCCCGACCAGCGGGCCGTCGCAGCTGGCAAAACTGATTGAGCCGGAAAAAACAAACGCAAATGAAAGCACAATAACTTTGATAAATGGCAGATTTTTCACCTGAAGCCCCTGATTTCGATTTTTGGAAACTATTGCATGGCTGTGGCAGGCTTTCAATGACGGGTGAAAAACTGGGCAAATGGTCGCTTAAGCTATGCTTGATCAGATCATTGCCTGTGATAAACAGCCCATGGGAAAAGGGGAATCTTATGGATGACACAGCAATCGCCTTTGAATCGCCAAATGTGCGGTCAATCGCAACTGCGGGTAAAAACCCGCTCGATCGGATTTCGGTGCGTGATTACGAGCGCGAGGTCGAAATCGGGGCCTTTCAGTCGGAACGCGGCGTGCAGCAGCGCATCCGGTTTAACGTGGTGCTGGAGGTCAGCCGTCATAATGCGGCGCAGGACGATGATGTTGATCAGGTGATTTCCTATGACACCATCACCGAAGCCATCGAATTGCAGTTATCGACCGAGCGGATCAACCTGCTGGAAACCCTGGCTGAACGGGTGGCCGAACGGATATTGGAAGACAGGCGCGCGGTGCGGGCATTTGTGCGCATTGAAAAACTCGACCGGATTCCGGGCACGTTGGGGGTTGAAATTGTTCGCAGCCAGAAAGACAAGGTGGAAACCCTGCATCAGGTTGAACCTGTTGAGCAGGTCGATACAACCCCGCACCCGCTGGTGGTTTTTCTGGCCAATTCGGTATTGCATAGCGATGATCTGGCAGATTGGCTGGATGCCATCGCCGCCCATGATCTGCCCGCGATTATATGTGTGGAGCCAGCGGTTGAATGCGCGCCAAAATCAGCCGCAACCATGGCGCAGCGGCGGATTGATTTATTGTCGATTGAACAAAACGCATGGGTGCTGGCGGGCAAAGACAAGCGCTGCGTGGTGGTCGATAGCCGCACCGAGCTGGATTGGGCGATGAAGCACGACCAGCTTTCGGTCTGGGCGCCGTCGCGCATTGTGCTGGATGCGGTGGAAACCCCCGAAAGCTTTGAACCTTGCGGATTGGCAGCATGGTTGGCAGCGGAATTTTTGGCCACTAAACTGGTTGTCATTGGTGGCAAAATGCTGCCGGAATGTGAGGGGTTGCCCGTTGTGGCGCTGACCTCATCAACTGAATTGAACGGAGAATAGCCATGGCTGCTTACCCCCCTGTATGTGATTTTGGCTGGAAAGCACCGGAATTTTCTTTGCCTGCCACGGATGGTAAGACCTATAGTTTACAAGATATTGCCGGACCAAACGGTTTGTTGATCATGTATATTTGCAACCATTGCCCTTATGTGATCTCGATTGCTGATAAACTGGTGCGTGATGGCAAAGCCTTGCAGGGGTTGGGCATTGGTGTGGCGGCGATTTGTTCAAATGATGCCGATGAATACCCCGATGACAGTTTTGAAAATATGGTTAAATTTGCCGCTGAAAACGGCTTTACCTTTCCGTATTTGCACGATGAATCCCAAGCGGTTGCGAAAGCATATGGTGCGGTTTGCACACCTGATTTCTTTGGGTTTAACAAGGATTTTGAATTGCAATTCCGTGGGCGGCTGGATGCGTCTGGCCGCAATCCCGGCCCTGATGATACGCCGCGAGAATTGTTTGAGGCTATGAAACAGGTGGCTGAAACCGGCAAAGGCCCTGCGGACCAGATAGGGTCGATGGGCTGTTCGATCAAATGGAAAGCCGGGTGAGCAGCTATTTCCGCCCCATTGTTCAAACCGATACCTGCCGCCCCGATGGTGCGGTTGATCTGGCGGGTGGGCCGCTTTGGTTTAATCATGTTGAAAATATGGCGCGCGGGCAGGCGGGGCGGCTGGTTCCGGTTTCTGAATTACCCGAGGTGGTGCTTGACCGTCTGACCAAACCCCGCCCGGATATTTGCGGAATCTCGATGGCTAGACCGTCTATCATGGGCATTCTGAACGTAACGCCGGATAGTTTTTCCGATGGCGGTTTGCATGTTGATCCGGTGCTGGCAGCGCAAACCATGCGTCAGCAAGGCGCGGATATGATTGATATTGGCGGCGAATCCACCCGCCCGAATGCTGAATATGTCGATGTTGAAACAGAAATCGTGCGCACCGTGACGGTGATAAAACAGCTTTCCGGCCCGTTGTCGATTGATACGCGCAAAGCAGCGGTGGCCAATGCGGCGATCAAGGCTGGCGCGGCTATGTTTAACGATGTCACGGCCCTGTCTTTTGACCCTGACAGCCTGAAAATTGCCACAACCGCTGATGCGGTCTGCCTGATGCATTCGGTTGGCACGCCTGAAACCATGCAGGATAATCCCAGTTACAACAACGTGTTGCTGGATGTTTATGATTATTTGGAAGCTCGCATTCTGGCCTGCGAAGCAGCGGGCATTGCGCGGAATAAAATCATGGTTGATCCCGGTATCGGCTTTGGCAAAACCGTTGAACATAACCTTGCATTGATCCGCAATATCAGCCTGTTTCACGGGCTTGGCTGTGCTATTTTGCTGGGGGTTTCGCGCAAGAAAACCATAGATTCTGTGGCAAATGTTCCTGATGCTCGGCAACGGTTTGCCGGTTCGATTGCGTTGGGGCTGGGCTAAACCAAGGGGTGCAGATGTTGCGGGTCCATGATATTGCTCAGACCAGACAGGCGATTGACCTGTGGCGCGCAGGGATAGGGCAGTAAATGGCACGGAAATTTTTCGGAACAGACGGTATTCGCGGGCGGGCAAATTGCCATCCGATGACCGCTGAAATGGCGTTGAAACTGGGCGCGGCGGTCGGGCATTATTTTCGTAAGGCCCATGGTTCAAATCGGGTGGTGATTGGCAAAGACACGCGGCGTTCGGGCTATATGCTGGAAACGGCGCTGACGGCGGGGCTGACCTCGGTGGGTATGGATGCTTATTTGCTGGGGCCGGTTCCGACACCTGCGGTGGGCATGTTAACCCGTTCTATGCGGGCGGATCTGGGCATTATGATTTCGGCCTCGCATAATCCGTATTATGATAATGGCATTAAATTTTTCGGGCCGGACGGGTTTAAGCTGTCGGATCAGGCGGAGCTGGAAATCGAAGCGCTGATCGAAAACCAGCCCCCTTTGGTCGATGCTGAGAAAATAGGCCGTGCCAACCGGATCGAGGGTGACCGCACGCGATATATGGAATTTGCCAAAACCACCTTTCCGCGCCGCCACCGGCTGGACGGGCTTAAAATTGTGATTGATTGCGCCAATGGCGCCGCCTATCGCACTGCGCCCGAGGTGTTATGGGAATTGGGGGCTGAGATTATTCCCATCGGCGTGTCACCCAACGGGTTTAATATAAACGTTGATTGTGGTTCGACCAGCACCGCGCAGGCGGCTGCGGCGGTTTTGGAACACGGGGCGGATCTGGGCATTTGTCTGGACGGCGATGCTGACCGGCTGATGATTATTGATGAAACCGGCAAGGTCGCTGACGGAGACCAGCTTATGGGCCTGATTGCCACCCGCTGGGCAGCCGAAAAACGGCTGGAGGGCGACACGCTGGTGGCAACAGTGATGTCCAATCTGGGGCTGGAAAACCTGATGAAATCGCGCGGGCTAACATTGCTGCGCACCGATGTTGGCGACCGCTATGTGGTCGAAACCATGCGGCAGGGCGGTTATAATCTGGGCGGTGAGCAATCGGGCCATATTGTGTTGCGCGATTATGTCACCACCGGTGACGGGCTGATCGCGGCGCTGCAATTTCTGCTGGCGATGGTTGAAACCGGTGACAAAGCCAGCATGCTTTGCAATGTATTTGAACCGGTGCCGCAATTGTTGGTGAATACGCGGTTTGATCCAAAAGCCGACCCGCTGAACCAATCGACTGTGCAGCAGGCCATTGCTGACGGTAAGGCGGCATTTGGCAGCAATGGCCGGCTGTTGATCCGCAAATCAGGCACCGAACCCTTGATAAGGGTGATGGGCGAAAGCACTGATCGCAGCCTGTTAAAGCAGGTTGTCGAGGGTATTATTGCTGAAATTGATGCTGCATAGACGCTGTTCACCAGCGTTACTGTGCTCTGCCAAAACGAAATTGTGAAATAGCAAGGCCCAGCAGGATTAACCCCAGCGCATAAATTGCTTGGCTGGGCACTGCCTCGTTTAGGGCCAAAGCTCCGATCAGCACTGCCCAGATTGGCACTTGATAATTGACAAGGCTAAGGAAGGGCGGGCCGGCGACCTTGACGATATGCACCAGCAAAATGGTGGCAAGGGCGGTTGGAAATATGCCCAGATAAAGCACACCGCCAAGGGATTGCAGGGAGATATCACTTGGCAGGCCTTCAAAAATCAACGCGGCAGGCACCAACATGATCGCTGCAAGAATAAGCGCAGCCGCGCTGAATGCCAAAACCGGCCCTTGCGGTGTCAGGCGGGTGATAATGCTGCCAATCGCATAACACAGGCTGGCGGCCACACAGGCCATACGCGCCAGATTTTCAATATTGCTACCGCCGCCTTGTAAAATCTGGGCAGGGCCAATCAGCACCACCACGCCGGTAAAACCGACCAGAAACCCGAGCAGTTTTTTGCGGGTCATCAGCGCGCCCGGCACCAAAAAATGCGAAAGCGGCAATACCAGCAATGGCACCACCGCCATAGAAATGCCCGCAAATCCGGAGCTGACATTCAACTGCCCCCAGCCTAGCAATGCAAAAGGAATTGCATTTGAAAACAAAGCCATACCAAGACAATGCAGCCATGTGCGCCGTCCGTCAGCCGTTTGAAAGCTGGGTAATCCGTATCCCAGTGCCACGCTGATTATCAAAATAATCACAGCCGCCATGCTAACCCGAATGGCGGCAATGGTAATCGGCCCAAAACTGTCCAGCGCCAAAGAAATGCCCAGAAAGGATGCGCCCCAGATCATGCCTAGCGATAGTAACATTATCCAGATCAACAGTGAGGGTTTTTGCATGGGTATTCCTTTTCAGGCAGGTGTATCGCCTTAACAGGTAAATTAATAACCAAAGATTGTGATTTGATTCATCAGCAAAAATTGGGCTGAATAAAACAATATAATGGATGCTTTACATTGTATTTTGCAATAAATACTGTCGTTAGGGTGTAAAATATTAACAATACCAATCGTTAGGGACAAAATGTTTAGAAAAAACTTAATTGTAATGGCAACGGTGCTGGCAACTGTGTTTGGTGCGTCAACAGCTGCAAATGCGGCGCGTCAAATGGACAATGGCATCTGGGTTGATGTTTACCGGATGGGCAATTCGCGCACTGGGCGGATGGCTATTTTGTTCCTTGCCCGCAATGATAACGGCAATCTGGCGATTTGTGGGAATTATTATATGTGGGGTGGTGGCTCGGTGCATCGGCGGCTGGAACGCACCCTGAAAGGCTATCGCTTTTTCTATAATGGCCGCACGCTTTTTACCGATGCATCGTTTTTGTGGCGTGCGCCAAATGAGGACGCGATCGGGTCTCAGGAAACTTGTCGCACTACGGATATTCCCTATGTTGAAAACGCAAATGATCTGCTGGGTGGCCGGTTGCCGTTTTCGCGCTGATCTAAAAATTTGAAAACCCTCGTGGCATTGCTGCGAGGGTTTTTCATTGGGGTGGGGTTGGCCCAAAAGTTTCCTATCGGAAACGAAAACCGACATTTTCTATAGCTTTCACGACATTTGCCGCTTGCGAATCTTGTTTGCATTCGGGTATGCCCCCCGTGGGCAGGTCGTCGGAATAAGGACGAGCGATGGTCGGCTCAGAAATATCGTCCTGATGCAGGAGCCATCTATGAGCCTCCCTTTAATGCCGCAGGTTAAGCCTGCGCGCCCTGAATTCAGTTCGGGGCCATGCCCCAAACGCCCCGGCTGGAATTTTGAAGATATTGCCAAACGCGCCTATCTTGGCCGTTCGCACCGCGCTGCCGGGCCAAAATCCCAGATCAAATCGGTGATTGACCGAATGGCGGCGATTTTGAATGTGCCTGATGGCTATCGCGTGGGCATTGTGCCTGCATCCGATACCGGCGCGGTTGAAATGGCGCTTTGGTCTTTGCTTGGCGCGCGGCCCGTTGATGTGCTGGTCTGGGAAAGCTTTGGTGCGGGCTGGGCCACCGATATTCAAAAACAGCTAAAGCTGGATGATGTGAATGTGCTGAAGGCTGAATATGGCCATTTGCCGGATTTGAACGCCGTGCGACCCGATGCTGACATTGTTTTCACTTGGAACGGCACGACATCCGGCGCGCGGGTGCCTTCTGGCGACTGGATTTCCGACAAGCGCAAAGGCCTGACCATATGCGATGCTACTTCGGCGGCATTTGCGCAGGAATTACCTTGGGAAAAACTGGATGTCACCACGTTTAGCTGGCAAAAAGCCATGGGCGGCGAGGGGGCGCACGGGGTGATAATATTATCGCCGCGCGCGGTGGAGCGGCTGGAAAGTTTCACGCCCGACCGGCCTTTGCCGAAAATTTTTCGCCTGACCAAAGCCGGTAAATTGATCGAGGGGATATTTAGCGGCGCGACCATCAACACGCCCTCGATGCTTGCCATTGCCGATGCGGATGACAGCCTTGCTTGGATGGAACAGATTGGCGGATTGAACGAAACCCGCCGCCGTGCCGATGCCAATTTTGCGGCTTTGCAGGATTGGGTCGATGGCAGTGACTGGGTTGAAAACCTTGTGCCGGTGGCCACCGAGCGTTCCAACACGTCGGTTTGTTTGAAATTTACCGATCCGGTGATTTCCGCCATGGATGATGCTGCCCAAAACGCATTTGTTAAAGCCATGGTTAAACTGCTGGATGCCGAGGCTGCTGCTTATGACATTGGTGGTTATCGTGATGCCCCTGCGGGGTTGCGTATCTGGTGCGGGGCCACGGTGGATGTGGCGGATATCACGGCCCTAACCCCTTGGCTTGACTGGGCTTTTGAAGTTGCCAAAACCAAATTGAAGGAGGCATAAAATGCCCAAAGTTCTTATATCCGATAAACTCAGCACCGCTGCTGTCGACATTTTCAAAAATGCGGGGGTCGAGGTGGATTTTATGCCTGATCTTGGCAAAGATCCTGCCAAGCTGGCGGAAATTATTGGCCAGTATGATGGCTTGGCCATTCGTTCGGCCACCAAAGCCACGGCTGATTTGATCGCCAGGGCCGATAATCTAAAGGTGATCGGGCGGGCCGGAATTGGCGTTGATAATGTCGATATTGCCGCCGCCAGTGCCAAGGGCATTGTGGTGATGAACACGCCGTTTGGCAATTCGATCACCACGGCTGAACACGCGATTGCCATGATGTTTGCCGTGGCGCGGCAAATTCCGGCAGCGGATGCCAGCACGCAGGCCGGTAAATGGGAAAAGTCCAAATTTATGGGGTCTGAAATTACCGGCAAGACCCTTGGCTTGATTGGCTCTGGCAATATTGGTTCGGTTGTCGCCAACCGCGCCATCGGGTTAAAGATGAAGGTCATTGCCTATGATCCGTTTCTGTCCGCTGATCGCGCCAAAACCATCGGTGTGATCAAGGTGGAAGAGCTGGATGATCTGCTGGCGCGTGCCGATTTTATTACGCTGCACCTGCCTAAAACCGAAAAAACCGCCAATATCCTGTCGGCTGAGAAAATTGCCAAAATCAAGAAAGGCGCGCGGATTATCAATTGTGCCCGTGGTGGTCTGGTGGATGAAAATGCCGTAGCCGAGGCCATAAAATCGGGCGCACTGGCGGGGGCTGCTTTTGATGTTTTTGCTACGGAACCGGCGGTTGAAAACCCGCTTTTTGGTTTGCCAAACGTGGTTTGCACGCCGCATCTGGGCGCGGCAACATCCGAGGCGCAGGAAAATGTGGCCTTGCAGGTAGCGGAACAAATGTCGGCCTATCTGATGGATGGCGCGATTTCCAATGCAATTAATGCACCAAGCGTTACCGCCGAGGAGGCGCCTATACTGAAACCGTGGATTGAACTTTCGGAAATGCTGGGCGGGTTTGCGGGGCAGGTTACCGAAAGCCCGATCAAGGAAATCGAGATTGAATTTGTTGGCGATGTTGGCGATTTGAACCTGAAACCGCTGGTCTCGGCTTTGACGGCCAGCCTGTTGATTCCGCTGGTGGGTGAGGGCGCTGTCAATATGGTGTCGGCCCCGATTGTGGCGCGTGAACGCGGCGTGAAAATCACCGAAATTCGCCGTGATAAACAAGGCGCGTTCGGATCTTATATGCGTTTGAATGTGATTACCGAAACCCGGTCGCGCTCGGTTGCGGGCACGATATATTCGGATGGGCGGCCAAGGTTTATCCAGATCAAGGGCATTAATATGGAGGCAGAGCCGCAAAAATTCATGCTCTATACCACCAATGCCGACCTGCCGGGATATATCGGCGCGCTTGGCACTACGCTTGGGGCGCTTGGCGTGAATATCGCGACCTTTTCGCTGGGCCGCGAGATCAAGGATGGCGAAGCGATTGCCTTGGTGGGGGTCGATGCCAAAATCGATGCTAAAACACTGGCGACAATTGCCAAGCTGCCGCAGGTGACACAGGCAAAAGCGCTGGCGTTTTAGCAGGTGACAATTTGTTGATTTGCCGCTTGCATCACAATTGCGGATGCTTGCGGCAAATCAAAAGGGGAAATATATGTCTGATATGCCAATTATTGCTAACAAAGGACCGTATAAGGTCGAGGTTGTTGAGGGCAAAAACTATTTCTGGTGTGCTTGCGGGCGATCCAAAAACCAGCCTTTTTGTGATGGGTCACATAAAGATACGGGGTTTTCGCCGGTGAAATATACCGCGACGGAAAGCAAAAATGTGTTTTTCTGTGGCTGCAAACAAACCGGCAATGCGCCGCTTTGTGATGGGTCGCATAACAAGCTGGAAGATTAAAGCAGCCACAATCTGAAAATTGCGCCGGTAATCGCCAGTGCAAGGGCTGCCAGAATTACCGCCAGCCAGATCGGGGCGAATTTTGGTTCGACAAAATCGGCAGCGGCTTTGCGGGTGCCTTTGACCATCGGGGTGATCAGGTTATCGCGCAGCAAAACCTTGTAAGCCAGAATCGCGGCGATATGAAAAAGCACTACGCCTAGCAGAATATTGGCCAGAACCTCATGAGCCTCACCCAGAAAACCGGACATATTGCGGCTGACCGACAAGGCCCAAGGCCCGACAAACCCGTCATCGCGGATAAACAGCCCGGCAATCACCAAAACAGCCATCAACCCCAGAATCACAAGCACCGCCAACGCGCCCAGCGGGTTATGGCCCCAATATTCCTTGTGGCGGAATTTCAGCAGCTCAAACGTATATTGCTTGATTGCAGCAAACCCGCGCACAAAGCTGGTAAAACGTGCTGTTTGGGAACCAACAAGGCCCCACATCACCCGAAACACCACAAAAAACAGGCATAAAAAGGCAAATATCTCGTGCAGGGTTAAATTGAGTTCAGCAGTAATATAGGCACCGGCAAAGCTGATCGCTAAACCCCAGTGGGAAATCCGCACCGGCAGATCCCAGATGCGTTTTTCAACAGTTTCCATGGTTAGAATCCTTATACCGATTAAACAGAGGAAGCCTAAATCTAGCAACACCGCGCGCAATGGCAACCCGCGCGGTGCCGCTAAGCTATTTTGGCAACCCGCGCGGCGCCGCTAAGCTATTTTTTGCGCAAACGTTTTTCCATTTGTTTTTTCTCCCATTCCGGCCCGAACAGCGAGAATATTTCAAATACGCCAATGCCGTGCACCACAAGGCCAATACCCCAGCCAAGTGCGGGCCAGACAACCCAGAAATATTCGGGGCTGGTCAGAAGGTTGATGACCAGCAGCGCCAGCATAACCGCCACAAAGGTAATCAGGTGGGCATAAAACCCTTTGACCTCGCGGACATAGCTTAGGGCGTCGCGTTCCTCGGCGCTTAGGGAAGGGTCAACGACATAGCCGTCATCATCATAATGCATCCATTCCTTGACCTTGGAAAGGGCGGCGCGGTCTTCGGCTGTTAGGGGTTCGGTCATTTCTGGCTCCTGTTGCAGATGGTTGATTTCGGTTTCAAAAACCGCTGCAAGGCATTTCAGGGTTTCAAGGCTGGCTTTTTTGCCGCGCTCGATGCGCTGGATGGTGCGGGTGCTTACGCCGGACAGCTCCGAAAGCTGTTCCTGGGACCATCCGCGTTCAAGTCGTATTTTTCGCAAAATCATCAAAAGCCCTTTGGTTGAATTGCATTGCCCCTTGTTGCTAGGTGCGCCATGGCAGTTTGCCCACGACAGCAAGGCGACACAAGTGTCATTTCAGCCGCCATTAATGCGACACTTGTGATTTCCGGGTTCTTTTTGCTTCCCCTTTTTGGTCTTGGCTTATATACCGCAGCGGTAATTTCCAGAAAAAAGAGGCACGAAATGGCCAATGTAGTAGTTGTCGGCGCGCAATGGGGTGACGAGGGCAAGGGTAAGATTGTCGATTGGCTGTCTGAACGTGCTGATGTGATCGCCCGCTTTCAGGGCGGGCATAATGCCGGGCATACGCTGGTGATTGATGGCAAGGTTTATAAATTGTCATTGCTGCCCAGCGGCATTGTGCGCGGCGGCAAATTGTCGGTGATCGGCAATGGTGTGGTGCTGGACCCATGGGCTTTGCAACAGGAAATCGCCAAGCTGCGCGGGCAGGGCGTTGAAATATCACCCGAAAGCCTGATGATTGCTGAAAATACCTCGCTGATATTGCCGATCCACGGCGAGTTGGACCGCGCGCGCGAGGCGCAGAACTCGATTGCCAAAATCGGCACCACAGGGCGCGGCATTGGCCCTTGCTATGAGGACAAAGTCGGGCGGCGCGCCATTCGGGTGGCGGATTTGGCCGATGAAGCAACCCTTGATCTGCGTATCGCGCGGTTGTTGACCCATCATAATGCCTTGCGTAGCGGGCTGGGATTGGAAGAAATTGACGCAGTGGCGCTGAAATCCAGCCTGCTGGAAATCGCGCCGAGCGTGTTGCCTTATGCGGCGCCGGTCTGGAAGGTTTTGAACGAAAAACGCAAAGCCGGAAAACGCATTTTGTTTGAAGGCGCCCAAGGGTCGCTGCTGGATGTGGATTTTGGCACTTATCCGTTTGTGACATCATCAACCACCACCGCAGGCATGGCGGCCAGCGGCACCGGCATGGGACCGGGCGCGATTGATTTTGTGCTGGGCATTGTCAAAGCATATACAACCCGAGTTGGCGAGGGGCCGTTTGCTTGTGAACTGAATGATGCGGTGGGCGAACATCTGGCAACCGTTGGCCGCGAAACAGGCACCGTTACGGGGCGTTCGCGCCGTTGTGGGTGGTTTGATGCGGTGCTGGTTCGGCAAACCTGTGCCATCAATGGCGTCAACGGCATTGCCTTTACCAAGCTGGATGTGCTGGACGGACTGAGTGAGCTGAAAATTTGTGTGGCCTATGAGCTGGATGGCAAGCGGCTGGATTATCTGCCCACAGCAGCCGATCAGCAAGCACGGGTGGTGCCGGTTTACGAGACTATGAAGGGCTGGAGTGACAGCACCGTCGGCGCGCGGTCCTGGAATGATCTGCCTGCGGAGGCGATTAAATATGTGCGCCGCGTGGAAGAATTGATCGATTGTCCCGTGGCGATGTTATCAACCTCGCCGGAACGCGAGGATACTATTTTGGTGACGGACCCGTTTGCGGATTAGGGGCCTCGCTGCGCTCGGGTTTGGGGGCGCTGCCCCCTTGCGACGGGGCGTCGCTCCCCCCGGGCTATTTTAGCGA
>JAKITE010000076.1 GCA_021648225.1 Paracoccaceae bacterium | reverse complement strand
TGTTTGCCAAGGGCCTGTTGCGCACCTTTCAGATCGCCCATGAATTTTCCACCCTGACCGTGCGCGATAACCTGATGATGGTGCCCGGTGATCAATCGGGCGAAAGCCTGATGGATGCGTGGTTCAAGCCTGCCAAAGTGCGGGCCGAAGAAAAAATCATCCGCGAAAAAGCCGACGAGGTAATCGAGTTTCTTGAAATCACCCATGTAGTGGATGAGCTGGCCGGAAACCTTTCCGGTGGTCAGAAAAAGCTTCTGGAACTGGGCCGCACCATGATGGTCGATGCCAAAATCGTATTTCTGGACGAGGTCGGCGCCGGCGTTAACCGCACCCTGCTCAACACCGTTGGCGACGCGATTTTGCGGCTAAATCAGGAACGCGGCTATACATTTTGCATGATCGAACATGACATGGATTTTATCAGCCGCTTCTGTGATCCGGTAATCTGCATGGCCGAAGGCAAAGTGCTGGTTGAGGGCACCATTGAGGAAGTAAAATCCAATGAACAGGTGATCGAGGCTTATCTTGGCACCGGGTTGAAAAACAAGCCGGAGGAAAAAGTTACATGAGAAATTTATACCGCACATTATTTATGGTTTTCCTGTTGGGGTTTGGGCAAACTGCAACTGCGCAAGCGATTGTTGGCCGCGCTGCAATTGATGGCCAGATTGTTGTTCTTTTTGATGACCAAACCTGGGGATATGAAGATGAAAGCGCTGGTAATTGCGACCAATTCCATGCGGTATTATCCTTTTGTGATCCGGATAATATTTGGCAAACGTCTAGGAAATCCACTCCGGATGTGGTGGCCGCATATAAATATGACGATCGTCACTATAGCCAATTTATCATTGAAGGCATAGGTCGTGCTGATGGTCTGGATCAGGAATCCTTGCGTAAAATTATTATCAGCAATGCCGCAACAGCGGCAGGAATCCCTGAATCTGCTATCGCAATTCTGGACATCTTTGACACCGAAATATCCGGATACCGCAGCGAAACAGTGGTCTACGAATTGCGTATAGGCGGCTTGAATGCAGTTTTTGCAAACACCCTTATCCTTGAAGAAAATTTCATCATTCAAGCCATGACCTATTCAATCGGGTCAGGATATTCTGACAAACATCAGGAACTGCAAGCCTATTTAATCGAAAACACCAAAATCGAGCTTCCCGAATGAGAGACAATCCATGAGCTATCTAATCGGCGACAGCATGACCGGCGGCTATGGCGGGGCAGACATCTTGCATGACTGCACCATTGCTGTTGAAAAAGGCGAAATTGCGGTAATCGTCGGCCCGAACGGTGCCGGAAAATCCACCGCCATGAAAGCCGTGTTCGGCATGCTGGACATTCACAAAGGTCAAGTGCGGCTGGATGGGCAAGACATTACCAAAATGTCGCCCCAAGATCGCGTTAAGGCGGGCATGGGGTTTGTGCCGCAAAACAACAATGTTTTCACCTCCATGACCGTGCAGGAAAATTTAGAGATGGGCGCTTATATCCGGCTGGAAGATTTTTCCGACACCATGGAACAAGTGTTTGACCTGTTTCCGATTCTGAAAGAAAAACGCAAGCAGCCGGCGGGGGAGCTTTCGGGCGGTCAACGCCAGCAAGTTGCCGTGGGGCGGGCCTTGATGACCAACCCCAAGGTTTTGATGCTGGACGAGCCCACCGCAGGGGTTTCCCCGATTGTGATGGACGAACTATTTGACCGCATCATAGAGGTCGCCAAAACTGGCATTGCCATTCTGATGGTTGAACAAAATGCGCGGCAGGCTTTGAACATCGCCGATAAAGGCTATGTTCTGGTGCAGGGCCGCAACCGTTTCACCGATACAGGGGCGGCGCTGCTGGCCAACCCCGAAGTCCGCAAATCGTTTCTGGGGGGCTGAAATGAGGTTTTTATTTGCACTGATTTTTTTCTTCATTCCCGCTGGGATAACCTCTGCTCAGACGGTTTCCTGCCAGCCCGTTACGGCCTGTTATTTACCGCAAGGCGAATGCGATCCCGCAACCGCAGATGACGGTCCGGGTATTTTTGAATTCAGCGACATGAAAATTCGTTTAACTTCACCCGTAGACCCCCAAGTGATTGAATTTTCGGTTCTGGAAATTTTATCTATTCTGAGCACTACAACTTATTTCACCAAACACGAATTCGGCGCTGCCACGTTTACACTTTTTAACAATGGCAATCTCGCGATGAGCGTCACGGACGACATAGATGGCGGCATAGCACTAGTAGCATACTTTACCTGTGAGGGAGCCCCATGGAAGACATCCTGAACGCCATTGTTCTGTTTGCAAACTTCGTATTTGTGCCGGGCCTAGCCTATGGCAGCCAGCTTGCATTGGGTGCGCTTGGCGTCACACTAATCTTCAGCATTCTGCGCTTTGCCAATTTTGCCCATGGCGACACCATGGCTTTTGGCACCATGTGCACCATTCTGGTTACTTGGTGGTTCCAGAGCATGGGTATTTCCTTTGGCCCGCTGCCAACTGCGCTGCTGGCCTTGCCATTCGGCATTCTCCTCACCATTCTTTATGCACTTGGCACCGATCGTCTGATCTATCGGTTTTATCGCAAACAGAAATCCGCCAATATTATTTTGATGATGGCCAGCGTGGGCGTGATGTTTGTCACCAACGGCATCGTGCGGCTGATCATCGGCCCCGGCGACCAGCGTTTTTCGGATGGCGAACGTTTTGTGATACGCGCCCGCGAATTCAAGGAAATGACCGGCTTGGCCGAGGGCCTCGCCATTCGCACCACCCAGGTAATTACCGTGGTTGTCACCATTATGGTGGTGGCGGCGTTGTTCTGGTTTTTGCAAAAATCCCGCACCGGCAAAGCCATGCGGGCCTATTCCGATAACGAAGACCTGGCGCTGCTTTCCGGCATCAACCCTGACAAAGTGGTCATGGTGGCGTGGATGATCGCCGCCGCGTTGGCCGCCATTGCCGGCACGCTTTACGGCTTGGATAAATCCTTTAAGCCGTTTGTCTATTTCCAATTACTGCTGCCGATCTTTGCCGCCGCGATTGTCGGGGGCATTGGCAACCCGCTGGGCGCGATTGCCGGCGGGTTTGTGATTGCCTTTTCCGAGGTCACCATCACCTATGCCTATAAAAAATTCCTCGCCTATCTCGGGCCGGATGGCTGGGCACCGGACGGATTGGTGCAATTATTATCCACCGATTATAAATTCGCGGTCAGCTTTGTTATTCTGGTATTGGTGCTGCTGTGGCGACCGACGGGTATTTTCAGGGGGAAAGTGTTATGAGAAACCTCCTGTTATTTGGCGCAATGGCGCTGGCGCTTATTCTGGCGGGCCAGTTCCAAAGCTGGGCTTTTTCGCTAACCATCCTTAATCTAAGCATTATTTCCGCCATTATGGCGCTTGGCGTCAATATCCAGTGGGGCTATGCGGGTATATTCAATGTGGGCATCATGGGCTTTGCCGCCCTTGGCGGGCTAGCAGCCGTATTAACCCGCACCGAACCGGTGGCCGAGGCATGGGCCGCAGGTGGCGCAGGCATAGCTATGGCATTGCTGATGCTGATCGGCGTGGTCGGGGCGGTTATTTTCCTTCGTAAAAAACTGACCGGCAGGATACGCAGCCTTGCCACCTTTATCACCGTGATCGTCGGGTATTTTATGGTCCGGTATTTCTTTGATCCTGCCACCAACGCCATTGAATCAATAGACCCTGCCCTGACCGGATATCTGGGCGGTGCCAATCTGCCGATCGTGTTCAGCTGGGCAATTGGCGGCCTGTTTGCAGGTGCAGCGGCGTGGCTGGTTGGCAAAATCGCGCTTGGGCTTCGATCAGATTATCTGGCGATTGCCACATTGGGCATATCGGAAATCATCATTGCGGTGCTGAAAAACGAAGAATGGCTGGCGCGCGGTGTTAAAAATATCAGCGGCCTTGATGGCCCGATGCCCCGCGCGATTGATCTGCAAACCTCGGACTGGTTTTTGAACCTGTCCGAACGCATCGGCGCGGATCCGGTGGCATTTTCGGGTATTTTTGTAAAAGCCGGCATTGCATTGATGTTTACTGCCGTGTTGGTTTTCATCATGATCCTGTCGGAAAAAGCCCTGAATTCCCCGTGGGGCCGCATGATGCGCGCCATCCGCGATAATCGCGACGCCGCCGAGGCCATGGGCAAAGACGTTACCAAACGCCATTTGCAAACCTTTGTCATCGGGTCTGCGGTGGTGGGCATTGCCGGCGCCATGCTGATCACGCTTGATCTGCAATTTACCCCCGGCACGTATAATCCGCTGCGCTTTACGTTTTTGATCTGGGTGATGGTGATTGTTGGCGGGTCCGGCAATAACTGGGGTTCCGTCCTTGGCGGTTTCCTGATCTGGTTTGTATGGATCGAGGCCGAACGCGGCGGCCCTGCCCTGATGCAATTTGTAACCGCCGGCATGGCCGAAGATAGCGGCCTGCGCGAACATCTGATCGATTCAGCCGCACATCTGCGCCTGTTCCTGATGGGGGTTATATTACTGCTGGTGCTGCGCTTCAGCCCCAAAGGCTTGATACCGGAGAAAACCGCGCGATCATGATTACCGATTGGGATGATGCCTATCAAAACGGTGCCTATATTCCCGATGCAGATCGTTATCTGCCAATGTGGCAAGCCAAAGCTGCGGCCTATCGCAAGGCCAACCCGCCGGTGCAAATCGCTTATGGCGACCACCCGCGCCAGATCATAGATCTGTTTCAACCCGGCAATCCAAAAGGTCTGGTGGTATTTGTGCATGGCGGTTATTGGCACAGCCTTGACCGCTCGTTCTGGTCGCATCTGGCGGCGGGGGCTGTGCAGCGCGGCTGGGCGGTTGCCATACCTGAATATGCCCTTTGCCCCGAGGTTTCGATTGCCGATATCACCCAACAAATCGCCACCGCAATTGATTGCGTGGCCAGCAAAATCAACGGCCCCGTTCACCTGACCGGCCATTCCGCAGGCGGCCATCTGGTCAGCCGGATGGGCTGTGATGATGTCAGGCTTGCAACCGCCCCGCGTCTGAAAAGCATTACCCCCATCAGCGGCATTTATGATTTGCGCCCGCTGACCCATACCAACATGAACGCAGACCTGAACCTGACCAAAAATTCCGCCACCAATGAAAGCCCGGTGTTCAAAACACCCCGCAAGGGGATTAACCTGACCTGCTGGGTTGGCAGCGATGAACGCCCTGAATTTCTGCGTCAAAACCAGTTGCTGGCCAATATCTGGACAGGCTGCGGCATCCAGACCCGCAGCGTCACAGCCAAAGGCCAGAACCATTTTTCGGTTATATCCGCCCTTGAACACCCCGACAGCCCGCTTACAAGCGCGCTGGTTGACGTAAATCAAGGCGGTTCCCCCTAAAAAGTTGCACGATAGGCCATAAAGCAATGCAAAGGACGGTCGCAATGAAACCCATTAAGGAACGCGAAAAACAGCTCCGCGAAAGCCTTGCCAATCTGGACACTAAATTACACCAGATCGAGGCCGAGCTTGAACAGCCCATGCCCAAAGATTTTGAAGACCGCGCATCCGAGCGCGAAGAAGACGAAGTGTTGGAGGGGTTGGGCAATGCCGGATTGCAAAAACAACGCATGATCAATGCCGCGCTGAAACGTATCAAAAACGGCACTTACGGCGATTGTGTCAAATGCGGCAATGAAATCTCGCAAGAACGGCTGGATGTGTTACCCTATACGCCCCAATGCCATATCTGCGCCAATTAGGAGGCCCCCCATGCCCTATGGAGACATTAAAACCCGTATCCGCCTGTTTCTGGAAATGGCCACCCACCAGCCCGAAGACCTGCACGAATTACAAGAATCCCTGCGAAAGGAACTATCGGTGCTAAAAGCCCAGGGCCTGCCCCAACCCGACGATCTGGTTGAATTGGAAGCGCAGCTGGAAAAAGACCTGAACATCCCGGGCCGATAAATGGCCGATCAACCTGCGCTTCAACGGGTTGTCTCGTTGCCATTGCTGGTGCTTTACGGGCTTGGCGTTACCATTGGTGCGGGCATATATGTGCTGGTTGGCGAAACCGCCGCCCAGGCGGGCATGTTTGCACCCATGTCTTTTGTGCTTGCGGCCATTGTCATGGCATTCAGCGCAGGAACATTTGCAGAGCTTTCAAGCCGCTTTCCCCAAAGCGCAGGCGAGGCAATATATGTCGATCGCGCCTTTGGCAAAAACTGGCTGACATTGCTAACCGGCGGTATTGTTATCCTGTCTGCCATCGTGGCCGCCGCCACAATCACCCTTGGCGGCGCGGGCTATGTTGCTGCGCTGATTGATCTTCCGGCCACGGTTATCATCGTGACAATTGTTTTGCTTATGGGCGGTATTGCCGCTTGGGGGGTTAAGCAATCTGTCATTTTTGCTGCGGTCTTTACCGTGCTGGAAATCATTGGCCTGCTGGTGATCATTGCCGCCGGTTTTTATGCCCAGCCCGATATCCTGACCCGCCTGCCCGAGGTGATTCCGGATTTTGGAGACAGCATTGCCCTTGGCGCGATTTTTACCACCAGCATCATCGCATTTTTTGCCTTTATCGGGTTTAATGATCTGGTAAATCTGGTTGAGGAAACCAAAAATCCGGCGCGCAACATGCCATTGGCGATTTTGCTAACCCTTGTGATTGCCTCTGGCCTGTATTTTGCGGTTGTCAGCGTTGCGGTCCTGTCGTTGCCTTTGGCAGAGCTAGCCGAAGCCAAAGCCCCGATTGGCCTGCTTTTTGAAAGCCTGACAGGCGCTTCGCCGGTTACCATTACCCTAATTGCGGTGGTAGCAACCCTTAACGGCATTGTCATTCAAATTATCATGGCATCACGGGTGCTTTACGGGCTGGGAAAACAAGGTCGCATTCCGGGGTTTTTTGCCAAGATCAACACCAAAACCAAAACCCCGCTTCAATCAACCGTTCTGGTTACCGTGATCATTCTGGCACTGGCCCTGTTTTTCCCGATCGGAAGCCTTGCAGAAACCACCACGCGGCTAATTCTGTTTGTTTTTTCCCTGATAAACCTGTCGCTGATCATCCTGAAAATAAAAGCCACACCAACGCCAGACAAAATATATACTGTGCGCATCTGGGTTCCCATAGGGGGTTTTCTAACCTGCCTGATCATGCTGATCGGGCCATATTTTGTGTCGTAAGCTTTTTTCACATTCAAATCTTGCAATATGTTTTGATCACCCTATATACCCCCTAACAAAGCTCACAGGAGATCTAAAATGAACCCCGAAGTAACCCCGTTTTTTGACGAAGCAACCAACACGGTTTCTTACGTTTTCACCGACCCTGCCACCAAAAAATGCGCCATCATTGATTCCGTGCTGGATTTTGACTATGCCTCTGGCAGAACCGATACAAAATCCGCCGATAAGATCATTGATTTTGTAAAAGAAAACAATCTTGAGCCGCTCTGGCTGCTGGAAACCCATGTCCATGCGGACCACCTGTCTGCCGCGCCCTATATTCAGGAAAAAACCGGCGGAAAAATCGGCATTGGTGCCGAAATTTCAACCGTGCAGGATACCTTTGGCAAAGTATTCAACGAGGGCACCGAATTTCAACGCGACGGTTCGCAATTCGATCAGCTTTTTGTTGAGGGCGATACATTTACAGTTGGCAATCTGGAAATCAATGTCATGCACACGCCGGGCCACACCCCTGCCTGCATGACTTACGTTGCCGGAAATTGTGCATTTGTCGGCGATACAATGTTTATGCCGGATTTTGGCACAGCGCGCTGTGATTTCCCCGGCGGTTCTGCGGAAACATTGTATGGCTCCATCCAGAAAATCCTGGCGCTGCCTGATGAAACCCGCATTTTTGTTGGCCATGATTACAAAGCACCGGGACGTGAGGATTACGCATGGGAAACCAGCGTTGCCAAACAAAAAGCCTTTAACGTGCATGTCGGCACCGGCAAAGACGCGGTCGAGTTCATCAAAATGCGGACCGAGCGGGATGCACAGCTGGCCTTGCCAAAACTGATTGTGCCATCGATTCAGGTCAATATGCGGGCTGGCAACATGCCCGAACCCGAAGAAAACGGCCAAGTTTACCTAAAGGTGCCGGTCAATGTTCTTTAACTGGTTCAAACGAAACAAAAAAACCGAGGTCGGCAATATGCGCGTCAGTCAAATCAGCGAAAACTATATGGTTTGCGCCCAGATTACGGTGGCTGACGTGGCCGATGCCAAGGCTTTTGGCTTTGACACCATCCTGTGTAACCGCCCCGATAACGAGGAATCCGGCCAGCCAAGCGCCGCGCAAATAGAACGCGCCGCCAAAAAAGCAGGTCTGAAATTCTTTTATGTGCCTATGTCCCATAGTGCTATGGCCCCCGACACGCTGGATAATTTCCGCGTAGCGGTGGCGGCTGAAAACGGCAAAGTACTGGCCTATTGCCGATCCGGCAACCGTTGCTCGATGCTTTGGAAAATGGTGCAAAAATAACACGCCGCCAATCCTGTCAAAGAGGTGTTATGCCTCTTTGACCTTTTGAAAAACAGTAAAATGCTCAAACGTTATTTCCCCATTCTTGAATGGTCCAAAACCTATTCCCGCGATACATTGTCCCAGGATATGATGGCAGCGGTAATTGTGACCATCATGCTGATTCCGCAATCGCTGGCCTATGCGTTGCTGGCGGGATTACCGGCCGAGGTCGGGTTATATGCCTCGATCGCGCCATTGCTGATTTATACGGTTTTTGGCACCAGCCGCGCGCTGGCGGTTGGCCCTGTGGCCGTAGCATCGCTTATGACTGCTGCCGCTGTGGGTGAACTGGCCAGCCAAGGCACGCCTGAATATTATGCTGCCGCCATTGCGCTGGCGCTGATTTCAGGGTTGATGCTGTTGGTTATGGGGTTTTTGCGGCTGGGGTTTCTGGCCAATTTCCTGTCGCATCCGGTGATTTCCGGTTTTATCACTGCCTCGGGCATTATTATCGCCGCCAGCCAGCTGAAACATATTTTCGGCATCGATGCCAAAGGCCATAATCTGTATGAACTCTCGATTTCAATGGCGGAAAATATCGGTGAAACCAATACCACGACCCTGATTATCGGCGTT
The DNA here is from genome assembly GCA_021648225.1 of Paracoccaceae bacterium. Taxonomy (GTDB): domain Bacteria; phylum Pseudomonadota; class Alphaproteobacteria; order Rhodobacterales; family Rhodobacteraceae; genus UBA3077. The sequence goes on along the minus strand of JAKITE010000076.1, from coordinate 4,548 downwards.
TTTGCCACTGCGTTTTTATTCTGGAGCCGCAAATACCTTAAGCCGACCTTGGCCAAATTCGTCAACAACCCGAAGCTAACCGATATTCTGGCCAAAACCGGCCCCGTGGTCGCGGTAATGGTCACCACCCTTGCGGTCTGGATGTTTGCGCTGGATGTCGAGGGCGTGCGCATTGTCGGGGAAATCCCGCGCGGGTTGCCAACCCCCAGCGTGCCACCGATTGACCTTGACCTGTGGATGCAGATCGCCACGCCAGCCTTGCTGATTTCCATCGTTGGCTATGTCGAAACCATCTCTGTTGCCTCCACTTTGGCCGCCAAACGCCGCCAGCGCATTGACCCCGATCAGGAATTAATCGCGCTTGGTGCGGCCAATGTCGGTTCTGCCATGTCGGGTGGTTTTCCGGTAACCGGCGGGTTTTCGCGCTCGGTTGTGAATTATGATGCGGGCGCACAAACCCCTGCGGCAGGGGCCTATACCGCCATCGGCATTGCCATGGCGACCCTGTTTCTGACGCCTCTATTGCATTTTTTGCCCAAAGCCACGCTGGCTGCCACCATCATTGTTGCGGTGCTAAGCCTTGTCGATATTGGCGCGATAAAACGCACATGGGTCTATTCCAAAACCGATTTTACCGCCATGTTGGCCACCATTCTTGTAACCCTTGGTTTTGGCGTTGAAATCGGCATTCTAACCGGCGTCAGCCTGTCGATTTTCCTGCATCTTTACCGCACCTCGCGGCCGCATTTCGCCGTAGTTGGCCAAGTGCCAGGAACCGAGCATTTCCGCAATATAAACCGTCACAAAGTTATTGTCAGCCCGACTATCCACTCAATCCGCATTGACGAAAGCCTGTATTTCCCCAATGCCAAATTTCTGGAAGACACCATCAACAACGCGGTGGCAAATAACAAAGAAATCAAACATGTCATCCTTGTTTGCCCAGCGGTCAATTTCATCGATGCTTCGGCACTGGAAAGTCTGGAGGCCGTGAACCTCCGCCTGAAAGACGCCGGCGTCTGCCTGCATATGTCCGAGGTCAAGGGTCCGGTTCTGGACCGCCTGAAACGCTCGCATTTCCTGCAAGACTTGACCGGAAAAATCCACCTGACCCAATTCGACGCGGTATGTTCAATTGACCCGGATTGCGCCAATCAAGCCAAAAATGAAGCCCGCCCGTAGGGTGCGTGGTCCCCACGCACCGCTGCCCTTACCAAACCGCCTTACGCTTCTCGAAAAACGCCGCGACACCCTCTGCCGCCTCCGCGCCCTCCCATGTATCGGCAAGTGCCTCAATGGTCATATCAATCACCGCATCGTCAATCACCACCCCCAAACGCCGGATCAACGCTTTGGTTGCCGCCACCGCTTGCGGCGCGGCCTTCAGATATGGCGCGACTTCCACCTCCACAGCTTTATCCAGATATTCAGCCATGACAAAGCGCGAGATCAGCCCCATTTCCTTGGCTTCCGCCGCGCCAAACCGCCGCCCAGACATCATCACACGCCGCGCAAACCGCTCTCCCATACGCGCCACAACATAAGGCGAGATCGTCGCCGGTATCAGCCCCAACATGGTTTCCGTCAGCCCGAAACGCGCATTTTCATCCGATATGGCGACATCACAAACCGACATCAAGCCAACCCCGCCGCCATATGCCTGCCCGTTGATCTTGCCAATAAGCGGCTTTGGCATGGTGTTCAACGCCTGCAACATTTCCGCCAGTTTTCGCGCCTCGCGCATGCGTTGCGCCCGATCAGCCAGCATTTGCGCGCGCATCCATTCCAAATCCCCGCCCGCACAAAAACTTTTGCCCGCGCCGGTTAACACAACCACCCGCACCGCGCTATCTGCACCAAGATCAGCCGCCGCCTGCGTCAGTTCAGCAATCATCACAGCCGACAAAACATTATGCTTTTCGGGCCTGTTAAGCAGCAATGTCGCCACGCCCCGCCCATCAATTTTAATCGCAATCGTTTCCATCATATTTTCCACTTCGTAAAAATATCCGCAGGGTGAATTTGGCTGCAAGCCAAAGAGGGGCAGCAGCCCCTAGCCCTTTAACTCCACAGCAAACGCCGCCGACCGAACCAGTTTATCAACATCCAGCCCAGTCTCAAACCCGCGTTGATGCAGCATATCAACCACACTAACCGTATCTACATTCCCCGCAGCACCGGGCGCAAAAGGGCAGCCCCCTAACCCCCCGACCGCTGCATCGAAAACCCGTAATCCCATATCCAGACTGGTCCCGATATTGTCCAAAGCGCGCCCATGGGTATCATGGAAATGCCCCGCCAGATCAGACGCCGGAACCATCGCCAAAACCGCAGCCAGCATTTGCTTTACTGTGTCGGGCGCTCCGGCCCCGATTGTGTCCCCCAGCGATACAGCATAACAACCGGCCTCCATCAATAGCGCCGCAAGCTCAGCAACCTTTTGCGGTTCCGTCACCCCGTCATAGGGGCATTCAATCACACAGGAAATATACCCCCGGACCGGGATATTGTCAGCCTTGGCTGCCGCCAGAATAGGCCTAAACCGCACGATGCTTTCTTTGATCGAACAATTGATATTCGCCTGTGAAAACCCTTCCGAGGCCGAAGCAAAAATCGCCACCTCATCCGCCCCCGCCAAAACCGCCGCCTCGTAGCCCCGCATATTGGGGGCTAACGCCGAATAAACCACCCCCTCACGCCGCGTAATCCCCGCCAACACCTGATCGGAATCCGCCATTTGCGGCACCCATTTAGGGCTAACAAAACTGGCCACCTCGATTTTTTCAAACCCGCAATCCGACAGCATATCCACCAGCCTGATTTTATCCGCCAAGGAAATTATCCGCTTCTGGTTTTGCAAACCATCGCGCGGACCCATTTCAAATATCTGGATATGCTCAGCCATCCAGAGCCTCGTAAAATTCCGCATCATACAACCGGCTTTGCCCGTCATGAGGCAAAGATTTCCGAAATGCCCCCCGGTCGCTCAGCCGCAAAAAATACCCGCTCAACCGCGCAAAAGGTTCCAGCCGTGCAAAATGTTTAGCCATATACAAAGCCTGCCCAACGCCAATATCCGCGGCGCTAAAATCCCCCAGTAAATACTCCCGCCCCTTCAAGCGTTGCTCCAACGCCTGATAGGTTTTCGCCAGCCGCATCGGTTCCAGTTTTGTGATCAGCGCCGATCGCTTTTCGGCTGGATAAATCACCACATGTTGCTGGGTAAGCGCCGCAGCATGTTGGCTAATGGTCTCAGCGAAATGCAACCAGTTCAGCCATTCAGCAAAATCCGCATCGCCTTGCACACGACCCAAACGCCCTGCGCGCGCCGCCAGATATTCCAGCGCCGCACCGCTTTCAAACAGCACAATTCCGTCAATTTCCAAGGCCGGAACCCGCCCCGCCGGATGCACAGCCAGATAGGCAGGGTCGCGCAAGGATTTATCAAACGGATAGGTCTTTACCTCGAATTCCAGCCCCGTTTCATGCAGCATCCACAACACCCGCATCGACCTGCTTTCAGGCACATGATGCAGCCGGATCATGACCCACCTCGCAATTCCGACAGGTCGGGCCGTGTGTCCATAAAACTGTCCGTGCGCGAGACAGTGTCAAACCATCGCGACAGCGCCGGTCTGCCTTTAAGCAAAGCACGACCCGATGCAAATTGAGCAAAATATCCAATCATCGGGGCCAGATGGCAATCCGCCGGCCCGATGCTTTCGCCAGATAACGCAAGCCCTTCCGATGCAATATCTTCCAATGTATCCAGCACCGCAGGTGCCGCCGCCATGCCCGCCGCCAGCTCCCTGTTATCCACCGCCTCATGGCAAGCAGGCCGAAAAACTCCGTGCGAAAATACCTGCCGAACCAGTGGCAAATAACCATAGCTATCGGCAATCCCGCCTACCTGCCGCGCCCGCGCTGCCCGTTTTGCATCGGGTTCCGCTGGCAACAAATAAGACAGAATTGCGCCGGTTTCAAAAATACGGAAATCCCCGTCCCAAAACACCGGCACCCGCCCAAACGGGTGCTGCATATTCAGCCCATCCTGCATCCTTGCATCAAACGGATTGATCTCTTGGAAATCCACCTTACGCCCTGTTTGGGCCAAGGCCATACGCACTGCCCATGTGTAAACACTATAACGATATCCAAGCAACCGCAGGCTCACACGACCTCCTCCAGCCGGACCAACAACGCGCCCGCATCCACCTGCGCGCCTTGCACCGCCAAAACCGCCTCGACCATCCCGTCGCGCGGCGCAACCAGCGCATGTTCCATTTTCATGGCTTCCAATACCATCAACGGATCGCCTTGCTTTACAACATCCCCCACCGAAACCGAAACCGTTTGCACCAACCCCGGCATCGGGGCCAAAACCACATCACCGCCCGCTTGCGCGCCCCCGGCTTCTTGCATCGGGTCATGAATGCCAAATTCCACATTGATCAACCCAAGCCGCGCAAATGCCATGCTGTTTGAGCGCCAAACCAGCGCCGATTGCACCTTGCCCTCCACCCGCAGCCGCCAATCCGGCCCGTCAGT